>NZ_BAAJYS010000148.1:0-8843 GCF_057543315.1 Acidovorax sp. KPB24-07 | reverse complement strand
GTCGGCGTTCTGGCGCACGGTGGCGGTCATCTGCTCCATGGACGCAGCTGTCTGCTGCAGCGCGCTGGCCTGCTCTTCGGTGCGGCTGGACAGGTCCAGGTTGCCCCGCGCGATCTCGCTGGAGGCCACGGCGATGCCCTCGGCCCCGTGGCGCACCTGGCCCACGGCGGTGCGCAGCTGCTCGCCCATGGCGTTCAGCGTGCGCAGCAGCTGGCCGGTCTCGTCCTGCGCGGTGCTGTCGGACGACACGGTGAGGTCGCCCGTGGCCACGGTCTTGGCCATGGTCACGGCATCGTGCAGCGGGTGGGTGATGCTGCGCGTGATCGCCACGGCCAGCGCCAGCGCGATCAGCGTGGCCAGCGCGCCCAGCGCGATCAGCTGCAGCCGGCCGCTCTGGTAATTGGCCTGCACGGCTTCGGAGGATTCGTTGATCTGCGCGCGCTGGAAGTCCAGCATCGCCTGCAGGGCCTGCAGGTATTGCTCGCCCGCGGGGGTGAAGTCGGCGTTCAGGATGCGCTCGGCGTCTTCGGAGCGGCCCTCGGCCTTGGCCTTGTAGATGGCATCGCGGGCGACGACGAAGCGCTTGCGCTCTTCGCCGGCCTTGTCGAACAGGGCCTGCTCCTGCGGGCTGCTGATGAGCTTGGACAGCTGGCTCTGCTGCTCGGACGACATCTTGGAGGCCGCTGCGTTGTCCGCCGCGAACTGCTGCGCCAGGGTGGAGTCGGTGCTGCGGGCCACCACGCTGTGGCGGCGCACGTTGCTGAAGATGGTGCGGTACCAGTCGGAGATGAGCCGCTCCTTGGTCAGGGGCAGGGCCATCATCGAAGCCGTCTCCTGCGCCACCGACTGCAATTTCCAGGTGCCCACGCCCAGCATGGTGACGATGAAGAGGATGAGCACGCCGAAGGCCAGGCCCAGGCGTTTTCCGATGGAAATGTTTTGGAGGTTCATGGTGAGGCTAGGGAAAACCCTTGGTTGGGTGGCGATTCTCTCCGCATTGATCCAGCGCAACTACAAACCCTTACGCATTGCCGGAACATATGGATTTACCCGGATACCCCTGTTAAGCCGTGCTTTTCGGGCGCCCAACGACAACGGGGCACCCGGATGGGTGCCCCGTCGACGGGGGGGTGGCCGGCACTCGGGGTGCCGGCCGGGCGGAAGGTGCCGAGCCGGTTCAGCGCACGGCGGCGCCGGCCTTCACCTTCAGCCGCCAGGCGTGCAGCAGGGGCTCGGTGTAGCCGCTGGGCTGCTCCACGCCCTTGAAGACGAGGTCGCACGCGGCCTGGTAGGCGGCCGATTCGGCGAAGCGCCCGGCCATCTTCTGGTACAGCGGATCGCCGGCGTTCTGCTGGTCCACCACGGCGGCCATGCGCTCGAAGGTTTCGCGCACCTGCGCTTCGGTCACCACGCCGTGCAGCAGCCAGTTGGCCATGTGCTGGCTGCTGATGCGCAGCGTGGCGCGGTCCTCCATCAGGCCCACGTTGTGGATGTCGGGCACCTTGGAGCAGCCCACGCCCTGGTCGATCCAGCGCACCACGTAGCCCAGGATGCCCTGGGCGTTGTTGTCCAGTTCCTGTTGCTTTTCGGCATCGCTCCACTGCGGCGTGGCGGTGACGGGCACCGTGAGCAGGCCGGTCAGCAGGTTGTCGCGCTCGGCGTTGGCGTCGGTCTTTTCCAGCTCCTTCTGCACCTCGGCCACGTTGACCTGGTGGTAGTGCAGCGCGTGCAGCGTGGCGCCCGTGGGGCTCGGGACCCAGGCGGTGTTGGCGCCGGCCTTGGGGTGGGCGATCTTCTGTTTGAGCATCTCGGCCATCAGGTCGGGCATGGCCCACATGCCCTTGCCGATCTGCGCCTTTCCGCGCAGGCCGCACGACAGGCCCACGAGCACGTTGTTCTTCTCGTACGACTGGATCCAGGCGCTGGCCTTCATGTCGCCCTTGCGCACCATGGGGCCGGCCTGCATGGCGGTGTGCATCTCGTCGCCCGTGCGGTCCAGGAAGCCGGTGTTGATGAACGCCACGCGCGCCGAGGCCGCGGCGATGCAAGCCTTGAGGTTGACGCTGGTGCGGCGCTCCTCGTCCATGATGCCCAGCTTGACGGTGTTTTCGGCCAAGCCCAGCAGTTGCTCCACGCGGCCGAACAGGTCGCTGGCGAAGGCCACCTCGGCCGGGCCGTGCATCTTGGGCTTGACGATGTAGACGCTGCCCTTGCGCGAGTTGCGGATGCCGCCCTGCCCCTTGCCCTGCAGGTCGTGCAGCGCGATGGTGGTGGTGACCACGGCGTCCAGGATGCCTTCGGGAATCTCGCGCTGCGTGCCCTGCGCATCGGTCCACAGCACGGCCGGGTTGGTCATGAGGTGGCCCACGTTGCGCAGGAACATGAGCGAGCGGCCGTGCAGGCGCACCTCGCCGCTGCCGTCCGGGGCGGTGTACAGGCGGTCGGGGTTCAGGCCGCGCGTGAAGGTCTTGCCGCCCTTGCTCACCTGCTCGGTGAGGTCGGCCTTCAGGATGCCCAGCCAGTTGGCGTAGCCGTTGACCTTGTCCTCGGCATCGACGGCGGCCACGGAGTCTTCCAGGTCCAGGATGGTCGAGAGCGCGGCTTCTACCACCAGGTCGCTCACGCCGGCGGGATCGGTCTTGCCGATGGGCGTGCTGCGGTCGATCTGCAGGTCCAGGTGCAGGCCGTGGTGGCGCAGCAGCACGGACGAAGGCGCCGACGCCTCGCCCTGGTAGCCCACGAACTGGGCCGGCTCCTGCAGGCCGGTGGTGCCGCCGCCCTCCAGCGCGACGACCAGCTGGCCGCCTTCCACGCGGTAGCCGGCGGCGTTCTTGTGCGTGCCCTGGGCCAGCGGCGCGGCCTGGTCGAGCACCTCGCGGGCGAACGCGATCACGCGGGCGCCCGCACGGGGTTGTAGCCCTGGCCCTTCTCGGCGCCGTCGGTCTCGGGGATGGCGTCGGTGCCATAGAGCGCGTCGTACAGCGAGCCCCAGCGCGCGTTGGCCGCGTTGAGCGCATAGCGTGCGTTCAGGATCGGCACCACCAGCTGCGGGCCGGCCTGCGTGGCGAGTTCGTCGTCCACGTTGGCGGTGGTGGCCTGCACGTCGGCCGGCTGCGGCACCAGATAGCCGATCTGTTCGAGGAAGGCTCGGTATGCCGCCATGTTCTGCACCGGGCCCGGGTTGGCGCGGTGCCAGGTGTCGAGTTCGGACTGCAGGCGGTCGCGCTCGGCCAGCAGGGCGATGTTGCGCGGCGCCAGATCGGACACCAGCGCGCTGAAGCCCTTCCAGAACGCCTCGCTGTCCACGCCCGTGCCGGGCAGGACCCGGTCTTCGACGAAGCGGTGCAGGGAGGTGGCCACTTGCAGGCCGTGAACGGTGGTGCGGTCGGTCATGGAAGTCTCTTGGGTCTGGGAAAGGGTGGATGCGAACCGGCAACGGCCGCCAGGGACCGTCACCACGATGTCGACCCACTGTATTGCAAATCTTTCCAGACATAAACCGCCTGAAAATCTCAGAACCAGTGACTTTTACGCACAAATGAAGAAAGCGGCGGCGGGGTCCGGGCGGGGTTGCGCCGCCGCCCGGAGCGCCTTCGGTGCCCGTCAGCCGCGCCCGGCCATGGCCCGCGCGTCCACCCTTCGGTCGTATTCGTCGCCCGTGAGAAACCCCAGCGCCACGGCGGCGGCCTTCGGCGTGATGCCGCGTTCCATGGCCTCGCGCGTGATGCGGGCCACGCGGTCGTAGCCCAGCACCGGGTTCAGGGCGGTGGCCAGCAGCAGGGCGTTGTCCACGTTGGCGGCCAGGCGGTCGGTGTCGGCCTCGATGCCCTGCACCAGCCGCTCGGCGAACACGCGGGCGCTGTCGGCCAGCACGCGGATGGACTGCAGCAGGTTGTGGATGAGCACCGGCTTGGCCACGTTCAGCTCGAAGTGGCCCGATGCGCCGGCCAGCGTGATCGTGGTGTGGTTGCCCATCACCTGCCAGGCGGCCTGCGCCACCACCTCGGCGATGGTCGGGTTGCGCTTGCCCGGCATGATCGACGAGGTGAGCCCGTCGTCCGGGATGCGCAGCTCGCCGAGGCCGCAGCGCGGGCCCGAGCCCAGGAGCCGCAGGTCGTTGGCGATCTTGGCCAGCGACGCGGCGACCACGTTCAGCGCGCCGGACACCTCCACCAGCGCATCGTGCGCGCCCATGCCCTCGAATTTGCTCGGGTTGGGCGTGAAGGCCATGCCGGCCAGCGCGCTGGCCTCCTCGCAGAACGCCACGTCGAAGCCGGGCGGCGCATTCAGCCCCGTGCCGGCCGCGGTGCCGCCCTGCGCCAGCAGGCACAGGCGGGGCAGGGTGGCGTGCAGCCGGTCGATGCCATGGCCCACCTGGTGGGCGAAGGCGTCGAAGCCCTGGCCCAGCGTCATGGGCACGGCGTCCATCAGGTGGGTGCGCGCGATCTTCAGCACGCCGGCGAAGGCGGTGGCCCGCTCCTGCAGGCGCGACTGCAGCAGCGCGAGCGCGGGCACCAGTCGGTCGCGCAGCTCCAGCGCCGTCGCCAGGTGCATCACGGTCGGAAAGGTGTCGTTGGACGACTGCGAGGCGTTCACGTGGTCGTTCGGGTGCACCGGGCTGCGCGTGCCCGGCGGCTGGCCCAGGCACTGGTTGGCGCGGTTGGCCAGCACCTCGTTGGCGTTCATGTTGGTCTGCGTGCCCGAGCCCGTCTGCCAGATGGTGAGCGGAAAGTGCGCATCCAGCAGGCCGGTGCGCAACTCCTCGGCGGCGGCCTCGATGGCGTCGGCGCGCGGGGCGTCCAGCGTGCCCAGGCGGCGGTTGGCGCGGGCCGCCGCCTGCTTTTGCAGGCCGAAGGTGTGCAGCAGGCAGGCCGGGAAGCGTTCCTCGCCGATGTCGAAGACCGCGAGCGCGCGCTGGGTCTGCGCGCCCCACAGGCGGTCGGCGGGGATCTCGACCGGCCCGAAGGCGTCGTGCTCGGTGCGGGTGGCGGCGCCCATGCGGTCAGTCCAGTGAGATCCTGGCCTCGGCCGCCACCTTGCGCCAGCGCTCCACCTCCGTGGCGGTGTGTCTGGCCAAGGCGTCCGGCGTGTACTGATCGTCCGGCAGCATGCGGATGCCCTGCGCGGCCATCCTGTCGGTCCAGGCCTTGTCGGCCAGGGCCTTGGTGTAGGCCTGGTAGACCTTCTGGATGGCCTCGCGCGGCGTGCCCTTGGGGGCGTAGATGCCGTACCAGGTGGCGGTCTCGAAGCCGGGAATCACCTTCTGGCCCAGCGGGGGCACGCCCGGGAACTGCGGCATGGCCTTGTCGGAGGTGAGCGCCACGGCGCGCACGCGCTCTCCGGCCAGCTGGGGCAGGGCGGTGTTGGTCTGGTCGAACATCGCATCGACCTGGCCGGCCACCAGATCGGTCATGGCCGGAGCCGCGCCCTTGTACGACACGGAGGTGATCTCGACCTTCGCGCGGCTGGCGAACAGCGCCGCCACCAGGTGCGAGGTGGAGCCCACGCCGGCGTTGCCGAAGTTGAGCTTGCCCGGGTTCTGCTGGCCGTAGGCGATCAGGTCCTCGGCCGTCTTGTACGGCGAGTTCTTGCCCACCAGCAGCACCAGGGGCGTGTCGGGGAAGCGGAAGACGGCGTCGAAGTCCTTCACCGGGTCGTAGGCCAGCTTCTTGTACAGCGAGGGCGAGGCGCCCATGTACCCCATGTGGCCGACGAGGAAGGTGTAGCCGTCCGCCGGCGCGCGCGCCGCCTTGGCGCTGCCGATGGTGCCGCCGGCGCCCGGCGTGTTCTCGATGATGATCTGCTGGCCCAGCTGCGTGCTGGTGCGCTGCGCGATGTCGCGCGCCATGGCGTCGGTGGGGCCGCCGGCGGCGAAGGGCACGATCCAGGTGAGCGGCTTGGCGGGGTAGCCCTGCGCCTGGGCGGCGAAGGCCAGGGCGGCGGCGGCCAGCGCCACGGCGGTGCGGCGGAAGGTCGAAGGTTGCATGCGTGTCTCCGGTTGACGCTCTTGGGAATCAGCTTTTTTTTCTGCGCGCGCGACAGGGCCAGGGCGCGGTCCACCATCCCGGGCGCGGCGCCCAGGTAGTTGCGGGGATCGGTGAGGCGGTCGATCGCCGCGCGGTCGAAGTGCGCCGACACCTCGGGCAGCCGCGCCAGCGCATCGGCCAGCGTGCCGCCCTGCGTGTTCACGGTGCGGCAGGCGCCGTAGACGATGTCGTGCGCCTGCTGGCGGCCGGTGAACGGGGCCAGGCCCATCATCACGGCCTCGGCCACGATCAGGCCGTCCGTCATGTCCAGGTTCTTCGCCATGCGGTCTTCGTTGACGATCAGGCCGCCGAGCATGAAGCGCGCCTGGTTCAGGGCCCCGGCGGTGAGCACGAAGCTCTCGGGAATGGCGATCCATTCGGCGTGCCACGGGCCGGTGGCGCGCTCCAGGTCCTGCACCATGGCGTCCAGCATCAGGCCAGCATGCTGGCGCACGGACTTGGAGGCCGCCAGCATCAGCTCGCTGGAGATCGCATTGCGCTTTTGCGGCATGGTGCTGCTGGCGCCACGGCCGGGCACGAAGGGCTCGAACACCTCGCCGAACTCGGTGGCCGACAGCAGCATCACGTCGTAGGCGATCTTGCCCAGCGAGCCGGTCACCAGGGCCAGGAAGTTCACCGCCTCGGCCAGGCCGTCGCGCGCCACGTGCCAGGTGGTGGCGGGCACGCCCAGCTGCAGCTCCTCCATCAGCAGGCCCTGCACCTCCAGCCCGCGATCGCCCAGCGAGGCCAGCGTGCCTGCGGCGCCGGCGAACTGGCCGACGAGCACGCGCTTTTTCAATTCCTGCAGCCGCTCGGCATGGCGGTCGAACATCGCCAGCCAGATGGCGGCCTTGTAGCCGAAGGTGATGGGCAGCGCGTGCTGCAGATGGGTGCGCCCGGCCATGGGCGTGTCGCGGTAGCGCTCGGCCAGGCCGGCCAGGATGCCGCGCAGGGCCACGATGTCGGCTTCCACCAGCGCCAGCGCGTCGCGCACCTGCAGCACCGTGGCCGTGTCCATGATGTCCTGGGTGGTGGCGCCCCAGTGCACATAGCGGCCGGCGTCGCCGCACTGCTTCACCAGCTGGTGCACCAGCGGCAGGATGGGGTAGCCGACAATGTCGGTCTCCTGGCGCAGCAGCTCGAAGTCGAGCGCGTTCAGGTCGCAGCGCGCGGCGATCTCGCGGGCCGCTTCGGCCGGAATCACGCCGCAGCGGCCCTGCGCGGCGGCCAGCGCCACCTCCACTTCGATGTAGCGGGCGACGAGCGTGCGGTCGGCGAAGATCGCGCGCATGGCGGGCGTGCCGAAAGCGTCGCGAAAGAGCAGCGAGTCGATGGCGGTGCTGGAGGCGAAGGCGGGGGTGGTCATGGTGTCGGTGGTTGCGTCGGCGTCCGCGGGTGATTAAGTTCGGACATATAAATTATTGTGTTTATGTACGTACATAAAGAAAATCCGGGTTTACCCCGGATGAAAGGCTGCGCCCATGGCTGAGCCGCGCTATGCGCTGGTGGCGCGCCATCTGTCGGAGCGCATCGCCGCGGGCGAATACGTGGTGGGCGCGCTGCTGCCGACCGAGCTGGAGCTGTGCGACCGCTACGGCGTGAGCCGCCACACGGTGCGCGCCGCGATCTCGGAGCTGCAGCAGTCCGGCCTGGTGTCGCGCCGCAAGAAGGTGGGCACGCGCGTGGAGGCGGCCACGCCCAATGCGCATTACCAGCAGACGCTGACCTCGCTGGACGACCTGGTGCAGTTCGGCGCCACCCACATGCGCGAGGTGCGCCGCATCGAAGAGGTGGTGCTCGACCGCGACCTGGCCGCCGAACTGGGCTGCGCCGCCGGCAGCCGCTGCCTTGCCATCGCCAGCCTGCGCCGGGACGGCGCCGCACCGCACCTGCCCATCGCCTGGACGGTGGTCTATGTGGATGCGGCCCGCTTCGACGCGCGGGAGCTGGCCGAACACGTGCGCGCCGCGCCCGACGTGCTGGTCAGCAGCCTGCTGGAGGCGCAGTACGGCCTGCGCATCGCCAAGGTGCGGCAGGACATCGTGGGGGCGCTGGTGCCGGAGTCGCTGGCCGAAGAGCTGCAGGCGCCCGCCGGTTCCGCGGCGCTGAAGATCGTTCGCCGCTACGTGGACACCGGCGGCGAACTGATGGATGTGAGCGTGACGCTGCACCCAGCCAGCCGCTACACGCTGTCGATGCAGCTCACCCGCGCGGCCGTCTAGGCGCGGCTGCGGGAGCGATCGGCGCGGGGCGGGGCGACCCCGTGCAATTCATGGGGCAGAGTTTGCTATTTTTTTGATAGCTATACGCCCTAGAATTAATTGCACTGGTGCCCGATTTCGCTTGAAGTCCTACGTCAGCAATCAGCGTGGAACCCGCATGCATCCGTGACATCCATCCGCATAATCGGCGCCCATGGACAAGCTCAAGGCCTTCGAGTCATTCGTGTCGGTGGCAACGCGCGGCAGCCTCACCGCGGCCGCCAAGGCCGAAGGCGTGGCCCCGGCCATCATGGGGCGCCGGCTCGATGCGCTGGAAGAGCACCTGGGGGTCAAGCTCATGGTGCGCACCACGCGGCGCATCCACCTCACGCACGAGGGCAGCGCCTTCCTGGAAGATTGCCAGCGCCTGCTGTCCGACGTGGCGAATGCCGAGGCCAGCGTGTCCGCCGGCGGCGTCAAGGCCACCGGGCACCTGCGCATCACCGCGCCGGCGGGCTTCGGGCGGCGCCATGTGGCGCCGCTGGTGCCGCGCTTTCGCGACCTGCATGCCGAGGTGACCATCTCGCTCAACCTGAGCGACCGCGTGGTCGATCTG
>NZ_BAAJYS010000147.1:0-8900 GCF_057543315.1 Acidovorax sp. KPB24-07 | reverse complement strand
CGGGCGTGGGGCGCGGGCCGTCCTGGACCCAGGCCGTTTCCATGGCCAGCCAGGCCGTGCGGCCGTCCGGCGACAGCGCCAGCCCTTCCAGCGTGGCATTGGCGCGGGGCCCGCGCCGAAAGTCGGGCACACGCCCGAACGCCGCCGGCAAGGGCAGATCGCGCACCCACGCGCCATCGGCCCGGTGTTCGCGCCACTGCGGGCCGAAGCCGCGCGCGAAGTCGCCCTCGCTGGTCCACAAAAAAGTGTGCCCGCCCGGCAGCCAGCGCACCGCTTCGGCATCGGGCACGTCCACATCGGGCGCGGCGTGCCGCGGCGCAGGGTAGGGCACGCCACTGGCCTGGCGCAGCGGTGCGGTGCCGGTGATCGCGGGGGTCTCCAGGTGCGTGGCGGTGTAGTGCAGCGTGGCGGTGTAGATGCGCGCCGGCTGCAGGGCCGAGCGGTCGTCGCTGATGAGCAGCCAGCGGTCGTGCGCCGGGTCGTAGTCGATGCCCGAGACGCCGCCGAAGGTCGTGCCCAGCACCTCGGTGCCGGGGGCGATGGCGGCGGTGCCGATCAGGCGCAGCGCGGCCGGCGCGGTGGCTTCCGGCTCAAGGCCCTGCCGCGCGCCCGTGCAGGCCACCACCAGCACGGCCGATCCCGCAAGGCCGGCAACCCACCCTCCCCAAGGGCGTTTTCTCGAAGGCTTCCGGCGGGTGTCTGGCATGGCGCGCAGTGTAGGTGCGCCGGGGGCAGGCCCGGCTGCGGGCCAATCCATCGCAGGCACTTGCCGGCAAAAAAGGGCGCCAAAAAACCACCATTTAAAACAGAACATGATGGTACAGTTATGGCCGGTGTCTGGCTTTGGCTGGGCCCCAGCGAGCCTTTTCCTCCATCCCACAACCGACCCATTGGCCATGAACACCTCCCTCAAAACCTTGTCTCTCCTGTCCACCCTGCTGGCCGCCGCCGCGCTGTTGTCCGCGTGCGGCGGGGGCAGCGATTCCCTGGACGAACGCGCGGCGTCGCTCACCGTGACCAATGCCTCGGTCAGCGGTCTGGACGGCTCGTACGGCAACGGAAACATCAACGCCAGCGAGGTCACCAAAATTGCCGCCACCGGCACGGCCCCCGAGCTGTGCAGCTTCACCTTCGACGGCGCCGACCGGGTGGGTGGCGACGGCACCGCCTCCGGCACGGTGCGCTACGCCACCAATGCCGACTCGCTCTACCGGCTGGTCCTGAACGTGCGCGGCCGCGAGTTCGCAACCGCCAGCGGCGACGGCGACGACACCGACGTGCACCACAGCCGCGACTACCTCGAGATCGTCAACAAGCGGCTGACGGCCACGGACGGCACGGGTGACACGCTGCGCGTGACCGGGCTGCTCACCCTGCGTGGAAATCGGCCGGCCGGGTGCTGAGCGGAGGAGGCGGTCGCTCGCCCGCAGGTGTGTTTCTTGGCTATCTGGAAGCGCCAGGAGTGACGGCCAAGCGGGCCTGCTCCTTGACCCATTCGATGGTCTGGCCTTTGACGCACCACTGCGTGTCGAGCACCCAGTCGTTGGACCACTTGTTGGGGTTGCCCCGCAAGATGTTGCAGGGGGAGTAGCCCAGGCTCGGCATGAAGAAATGTTGGGCGATGCCCGTGATGGGAACCAGCCACATGCCAACGAATGCGCCCAGCATCACGATGATCATGGCTTGTTCGACTGGTTTGACGATGCGTTCATTCAAGGGAATGGCGCGCATGCCGCCCACGACCATCCCCAGAATCAATAACGCTGCCAAGAACGGGCTCACTAGCATGCCCGGTGTAACTTGCACTGCGGGCGCGCGGTATGCGATATCCAAGATGGTCGGCACCATGATTTCTGCCGTCATCCAGAAGCAGCCTGCAATCGCTGCCGAAAAAAGAGGAATGATCCAAAGCAACCCCTTGCGGAGTTTTTGAACGGCGAACATTGTTGGATCGATGGTGCGCACGTCGCGCGCACGCTTTCGGCGTGGTCGTATATCGGACATGAATCGGTCTCCAGCGCAATCAGTGTGCTGCCATGGCGCTATTTAATTAATAGCAAAAAGGCGGAATGTTGCAGCGATCGCCTCTATGGCTTGCCGGGATGACGGGCTATGCGCGCTTGCTCGTTCACCCACTCCAGGCTCTTGCCTTTGGCGCACCAAGCAGGGTCGCGCACCCAGTCCGTGAACCACATAGTGGGGTGGCCCTCTAGTTCCGAACACATCGAGTAACCGATGCCTGGCATGTAAAAGCGTTGGATGACCGAGGTGGCCGGGATTAGGAACATGGCCACGACTCCACCTAAGACTGCTGCCTGGAATGCGCGTTCGAAAGGCTTGATCGCGTGGTCACTCACGGGAACCGCTCGCAGGCATCCCACGATGATTCCCAACAAGGAGAATGCCGCGCAAAACGGCGCAACCCAAACCCCGGGCGTGATTCGAACAGCGGAAGCGCGATTCACAACATTCACAATGGCCGTCACCAGGATGTCTGCTGTCATCCAAAGACAACCTGCCGCGAGCCCTAAAAAAAAGCGGGATGCCCCAGATGAGCGCCCGGCGAATTTTTTTCACATCAAACATATTTTTGATTTTTAGGCGCGGCTGGAACCTCAGGAACTGAATCCGGAAAAATAAGCTGGTAGCGCAGTCAGTGCGCTGGCCTGTAGCTATTTAATTAATAGCAAGTGAACTGGTGTGGTAGCGGTCGCACCTATGGCGTGCCTGGGGGAGCGGTCGCGCCGGCCTGCTCGTTCACCCATTCCAGGCTCTTGCCTTTGACGCACCAGGCTGGATTACGCACCCAGTCTGTAAACCAAAACGTGGGGTTGTCTTTCAACTCGGCGCACATCGAGTACCCGTTGCGGGGCATATAGACGCGTTGGAGCACAGACGTCACGGGTATCAAGACCATTGCGACTACACACACCCCGACAGCGGCAATGAATGCACGTTCGAAGCGCTTGATGTTCCTGGCGTTCAAAGGAACGGCCCGGGTGCTTGCAACCAGAATCCCCAGGATGCAGGCGATGCCGACAAAAGGGATCAATTGGAGCGAAGGCGCAATACGGACCACCGGCGCTTTGGATGTGATTGCCTCTATGGTGGGCAGGATTTCGTGGACTGTCAGCAAGTAGGCGCCGGCAATTAACCCCAAATACAGCGGCACGCCCCATATCAGGCTCTTTCGGATTTGCTGAATGTCGTTCATTAGATCGTGGTCCGGTCAACAGGCATCGCTAGTATCTGCCGCAGGAGATTCGGCAAAGCCAGTCCCGCACGCTGCGGTCGATGGCACGCCCTGCCTCCACCTTTTTTTGCTCGATGGCATTGCGCAGATCGTCCTGCCAAGACTGGGTTTTAGTGTCTATGTAGTACATGCCCTGCGCCGTCTCTTCCGGGAGCATTTTGAGGGCAGTGATCACTTGGTCTTTGATGCTGTAGCGGCGGTCCAGTACATTCAGGCCGATGCCAGTGGCGAGTGCAACCACCGCCATAAAACCGAGAGGAACGACCGCAACCGCAGTCATCGAAGTGCCTACAAACGCAGCCGCGCCATAGGCCACCAGGGCGCCAAGCCCTCCCTTGACGGCTTCTACGCCGATGCCGCCCACCAGGTCGTACATGGTCTTCTCGTCGTTGAACATGAAGTCCATCACCTCAAGTCCTGTGGAGACCACCACGCCCAGAATAAAACCGCCCTTGGCAATCCCCTGCAAACTCTTCATCCCCAATCCGAGCTGCAGCATCTTAGGATTGGTCGCCAGATACCGCGTTCCCTGCAGGGCACTGCTGCGCTGGGCCGAGTACCCCTTGATGATGATGTACGTGCCCGTTGCCGTGGTCTTGATGTAGCTGCCGATGCCGGCCATGCCGATGGCGTTCAGCGTCTTTGTGATGGCAAGCATGTCATTGGCCCCCTGCGCTACGGGCCCGACCCACGGCTCGCTGGCATTCGGGCTGAATTCTTTCTGCCAGTACTGCCCGAACGTGGACTGCGACAGCATCTTGCGCAGGTTGAATTCCAGGGCGGCATTGCGCCTGGCCTTGTCCTGCAGGATGCTCATGTACTGGCCCTGCGTCAGCACCAGCACGTCCACCTGGTTCCTGTCCATGGACTGGGCCAGGGTCTGTCCGTAGCCGACGTTGAAGAACGTGGCCGCGAGTTCTGCGCTCATTCAATCCCCCCTTCGAGATCGCGTTTTTTATTGGGGGCGAATGCTAATCGGAAAAAGCGAAAAAGTGACTTTCGAGCAATTGAATTGATTAACCAATTGTTAATGAATCGGCGATGCTGCGCGGCGAGGGGGCTGGAGTCGGCAGGCAGGCCGCCACCCCGGCAGCCCAGCCCGCGAGGGTCCTACAGCAGCCCGGATTCGGCCATCGACAGCGCGTTGCCGGGCGCCACGATCACGTGGTCGAGCACGCGCACGTCCACCAGCGCCAGGGCGTTCGTGAGGGTCTTGGTGAGGTTTTCATCCGCGCGGCTGGGCTCCACGCTGCCGCTGGGGTGGTTGTGGGCCAGCACCACGGCGGCGGCGTGGTGGTGCAGGGCGCGCGTGACGACTTCGCGGGGGTACACGCTGGCATGGGTGAGCGTGCCGCGGAACATTTCGTCCAGGGCGATCATGCGGTTCTGGGCGTCCAGGAACATCACGGCAAAAACTTCGTAGCCTTTTTTTGCCAGATGCAGTTGCAAGTAGTGCTTCACAGCCGTGGGGGACTCGAACGCCTCACGCTCGCTCAGTTGTTCCGCGAGCGCCCGCCTTGCCAGCTCCAACACGGCCACCAGTTCGGCCCGTTTGGCAGGGCCGAGGCCCTTGATGCGCCGCAGGTCATCGGCGCTGGTGTGCAGCAGCCCGCTGATGCCGCTGAAGCCTCCGGTGGGTTTGCCCGTTGCCGAATCCACGGTGGTGGGTGCCAGCAGCTCGCACGCCATCTCCATCACCCCTTTGCCGGCGATGCCCGTGCGCAGGATGATCGCCAGCAGTTCCGCATCCGACAGCGCGGCAGGGCCCCGCTGCAGCAGCCGTTCACGGGGCCGGGCGTCGGCAGGCATGGTTTTCATGAGCATGGTGCGGCAGGTCCGGTAAGGGCGGCGGCATGGCCGCGCGCGGGGCAGGGAATGGGCGGGTTTCTACAATGGCGGCCAGTTTATCGGGACTCTCATGACCACCCTCGCCCCCACCTCCCTCGTTGCCTCTCCCGCCGCCGCTCCCACCGTGCAGGCCGGTTCCTTCCTGACCCTGCACTACCGTCTGGCCGGCCCGGCGGGCGACGTGATCAACACCTTCGGCGACAAGCCGGCCACCCTGTCGCTGGGCGCGGGCGAGTTGTCCCCCGCCATGGAGCAGTGCCTGATCGGCCTGCCCGAGGGCACCCGCACCACGTTCACCCTGCCCGCGGGCGAGGCCTTCGGCGACCGCAACCCCGACATGCAGCAGTGGGTGGCGCGCAAGCTGCTGGCCGAGCTGGGCGATCCCGACGAGCGCTACACGGTGGGCGACGTGGTGCAGTTCCCCACGCCGGACGGTCTGGGCAGCTACGCGGGCGTGGTGCTGGCGGTGCGCGAGGACGGCGCGGTGCGCTTCGACTTCAACCACCCGCTGGCGGGGCAGCCGGTCACCTTCGAGGTGCAGCTCATCGGGGTGCTCTGACGCCATGCAAAAACCCCAGGAAATCGTTCTGGCCGAGCCGCGCGGCTTTTGCGCGGGCGTGGACCGCGCGATCGAGATCGTCGAGCGCGCGCTGCAGAAGTTCGGCGCGCCCATCTACGTGCGCCACGAGATCGTGCACAACACCTACGTGGTGAACGACCTCAAGGCCAAGGGCGCGATCTTCATCGAGGACCTGGCCGATGTGCCGCCGGGCTCCACGCTGGTGTTCTCGGCCCACGGCGTGAGCAAGGCGGTGCAGACCGAGGCGGCCGAGCGCGGCTTCAGCGTGTTCGATGCGACCTGCCCTCTAGTGACCAAGGTGCACGTGGAGGTCGCCAAGCTGGCCAAGGAGGGTTACGAGTTCATCATGATCGGCCACAAGGGCCACCCGGAGGTGGAGGGCACCATGGGCCAGCTAGACCACGGCATCCACCTGGTGGAGGACGTGCAGGACGTGGCCCGGGTGCAGCCCGGGCAGACGGCCAAGCTGGCGGTGGTGACGCAGACCACGCTGTCGGTGGACGACGCGGCCGAGATCAGCGCGGCGGTGCGCGCGCGGTTCCCGAGCGTGCGCGAGCCCAAGCAGCAGGATATCTGCTACGCCACGCAGAACCGGCAGGACGCGGTCAAGGTGCTGAGCCCGCAAGTGGACCTGGTGATCGTGGTGGGCAGCCCCACCAGCTCCAACAGCAACCGGCTGCGCGAGCTGGCGGCGCGCCTGGGCACCCGGGCCTACATGGTGGACAGCGCCGAGGAGCTGCGCGCCGAATGGTTCGAGGGCGTGGCCCGCGTGGGGCTGACGGCCGGGGCCTCGGCGCCCGAGATTTTGGTGCGCCAGGTGATCGACCGCATCAAGGCGCTGGGCGCCGTGTCGGTGCGCAAAATGGACGGCATCGAGGAGACGGTGAAATTCCCGCTGCCCAAGGGCCTGCGCATCGATGCGGCCACGGGGCTGGCGATCACCGAGCGCACGCCGGAGACGGGCCCCGCAGGGCATTGAAATCGATTGGCCATCGGTTTGCTATTAATTGAATAGCTATATGCCCTAGTACTTATTGCGCTGGAGGCCATTTCGATGCATGGTCTACGGCGCCTGCCGCAGGCCCTGTTCCGGCAGTGACAGGGCGCAAATACCACGCTGGCACCCCAATGTCCCTACGCGGGCGGCCCTTATGACCCCACGTCGGGTGTGACTTCTTACAATTTGCGGTTGATTCACTCTGAGGGAACCCATCCGTTCCCTGTCTATGGAAATAGCAATACTGTTCGCCCTCATCCTGCTCAATGGCCTGTTTGCCATGTCGGAACTGGCGCTGGTCACGGCGCGCAAGACCCGGCTCCAGAAGCTGATCGATGAGGGCGATAGCGGCGCGGTCGCTGCCGTCAAGCTGGGCGAAGACCCGACCCGATTCCTCTCCACCATCCAGATCGGCATCACCTCCATCGGTGTGCTGAACGGTATCGTCGGCGAAGCCGCGCTGGCCCAGCCCCTGGGCGAATGGCTGCGCACGCTGGGGCTGGAGGCCAAATACGCCAGCTACCTGGCCACCGGCCTGGTGGTGATGCTCATCACCTACTTCTCCATCGTCGTGGGCGAACTCGTGCCCAAGCGCCTGGGCCAGAGCCATCCCGAAGTCATCGCCCGCCTGGTGGCCCGCCCGATCAACTGGCTGGCCATCGCCACCAAGCCGTTCGTGAAGCTGCTGTCGATGTCCACGCAGGGCCTGCTGCGGCTGCTGGGCGTGAAGGAGAACAACGCCAGCGCGGTGACCGAGGCCGAGATCCACGCGGTGCTGGCCGAAGGCACGAGCGCCGGCGTGATCGAGTCGCACGAGCACCAGATGGTGCGCAACGTGTTCCGCCTGGACGACCGCCAGATCGGTTCGCTGATGGTGCCGCGCGCCGATGTGGCGGTGCTGGACGTGGAGGACTCGTTCGAAGAGAACCTCAAATGCATCGAGGAGTCGGACCATGCGCGCTTTCCCGTGGTGCGTGGCGGCATGGAGAACGTGCTGGGCGTGCTGAACGCCCGCCAATGGCTGTCTCGCTCGCTGCGCGAGCAGGCGCGCGACCTGGCCACGCAGCCGCTGCAGACGGCGCTGTACGTGCCCGAGACGATCACCGGCATGGAGCTGTTGGACAACTTCCGCCAGTCCGACCTGCACATGGCGTTCGTGATCGACGAGTACGGCGAAGTGCAGGGCATCGTCACGCTGCAGGATTTGATCGAGGCCATCACGGGTGAATTCCACGCCCGCGACCCCGAAACCTCCTGGGCCGTGCAGCGCGAGGACGGCAGCTGGCTGCTGGACGGCCACATCCCCGTGCCCGAACTCAAAGACCGCCTGAACCTGGACGCCGTGCCCGAGGAAGACCGCGGCCGCTACCACACGCTCAGCGGCATGGTGATGCTGCTGACCGGCAAGCTGCCCCGCGTGACCGACACGGTGCAGTGGGAGGGCTGGCAGTTCGAGGTGGTGGACATGGATGGCAAGACCATCGACAAGGTGCTGGCGAGCCCGCTGCCCTCGGTGGAGATCGCCGAGCCCGAGGCGATTTCGGCCGAATGATCCGCTGATCGATTCGCCCAGCGGGGGCGCGGCCCGTGGCGCCAGCTGCGGGCTGACTCGATTCATCAAGAACCCGCGTGGCTGCCAGGCCCCGCGGGTTTTTTCATGCGCGGTGGCGGTGCTGCGCCGCGGCAGCGGCTGGCGCCGCGGGCCGCATCAGCTCCAGAGGTCCAGGGGCGGGTCGGCCGCGACGGCGCGAAGGATGTCGGTGCGCGAGATGAAGCCGGTCATGGTGCCGGCCTCGTCGGTCACCGGCAGGCCGGGCAGGCCGGTGTCGAGCAGCACGCCCGCCACGCGGCGCAGTTCGGTGTCGGCGGCCACGGTGGGCACCGGGCTCACCATGATCTCGGAGACGGGCCGGCGCGCCAGGTCGATGGCCGCCTTCACGCTGCCGGGCTCGGGCAGCAGATCCAGCGGCGCCATGTCGGCGCGCAGCAGCAGCCCGACCACGTGGCCCGCGGCGTCGACCACGGGCGCCTGGGCGATGCGGTGCTCCGCCAGCGTGGCCCAGGCGTCGTTCACGCGGATGTCGGGCGGCACGGTGAGGGCGCCCACGGTCATCACGTCCTGCACGCGCGACAGCGGCTGGCGGGGCACCTGCGGACCCTGCTCGGTCTGCGCGTAGGCGCTCACGGCCTCCTGCGCGCGCAGGTTCACCGGGGCGGGGTCG
>NZ_BAAJYS010000146.1:0-9006 GCF_057543315.1 Acidovorax sp. KPB24-07 | reverse complement strand
GAGCAGCAGCGGGACACGACGATCAGCGCCGCGCCCAGGAAGGCGCCGCGCAGCCGGTTGGCCCAGGGCCGCCGATGACTGATGATGAAAAGGATCTGGAACGAGCGGTCGAGGTTGAAACCCGCCGGCTCCACCGTGCGCAGATAGACGAAGCCCCACAGCACGCCCGCCACGCCGATCGCCAGGGTCGCCACGGCCCCCGCGATGATCCCCCACACGTTCATGCCCTGGGGGTCCGTGAAGCACAAGGGGTTGTTGCCCACGTACACGTAGGGCGAGGGGCTTTCCAGCAGCGGGTCCACGCTGAGATAGCGACCCAGCAGGGGGCTGTAGAAGCGGGCATTGCAGTCGTACAGGCCGGAGTCTTCGTCGTAGTTGTGGCCGGTGAACAGCCGCGGCCATGGCACCTGGCAGGGCACCACCGCCGTTGGCGCGCCGTAGATGTCGTAGCGCCATGCCCCGACCACCGTGTTGTCGGCATCCAGCACGACACGCACGCTTCCCAGATGGTCCAGCAGTCCGAAATAGAACTTTCCATCGATCCATGCCACCTGCACGTCGATGGCGGAGATGAAGCGGGCGATGGAGGTCGACGTGCCCGAATCCTGCACGAGCACCTCGCCGCCGGGCGAGGGCATCTGCCAGCGTTGCTGCCGCTCTCCGGTGCCGGCCGTGCGCGTGAGCTGTGCGCGGTGGCCGTCGGCGTCACGCAGGATGTCCAGGGAGGTTCCGTCGCCGCCCCGGTAGGACACCGGGCGGCCGGTGCAGGCGTCATAGCCGGTTTCCCATGCGGGCGCGCCGCCGGGACCGCGGGCCTGGGAAATGGCCCCTGCACGGTCGTATTCCATGGTGAGCGTGCCGTCTGCCGCTGCATAGCTGGAGAGCCGGTTGGTCCCATCCTGATAGGCATAGGTCGCGCTGCTGTCCGCCCGGTCGTGGCGGGTGAAGTTGCCGTTCAGATCCATCTGCCAGCTCTGGGCGTTCATGCCGGTGCCGCAGCCGGTCAGCCTGCCCAGCGCGTCCATGTGCGTGCACAGGGGAGGCTCGGGCAGGTCGGCGATGCTGGAGTCGATTCCCTGCCGGGCGATTTCCCCGTTGTAGTAGCCCTGGCCGTCGCACGCACCGCTGGTGTAGTTCAGCGTTTCGTTCCACAGCGGGCCCGCGTCGAGGGTTCGCGGCCAGCCCGGCGCTTCGTAGGTGAAGGTGCGCTCCAGCAGGGCGCCCGAAGGGGTGGGCAGCAGCGTCGTCGTTTCGGGCTTGCCCTGCGGGGAGTAGGTGTGCGCGACGAGGACCGTGTCCAGGCCGTTCACTCGGGCCGACACCGAGGTCACGCGTGCGAGCGGGTCGTAGGCCAGCAGGCTGGTCAACTGGGTGGACGAGTCGGTGCTCGACAGCAGGTTGCCGCCCCGCGACCAGGTGTTGGTGACGGTGCAGGAGCCCTGCGGAGAGCCGGGAATCGTCCGGGCGCGCCGCTCGATCCTCCCGGCCCGGTCGTAGGCGAATGTCTCCACCAGTTGCGCGCCGCCTTGTGCGCCTTGCTGCATCTCCACCTTCCAGAGCCGGCCTACGAGGCTGTCGGCCTGCGTCGCCTCGCTGCCGTCGCCGTCGAAGTAGCGGCGAATGCCCCATGTCGTCGGCGAGGGGGGCCAGGAGGCGTCGTCGGCCTTTTGCTGCAGCAGTTCCCTGTCCCACGCCTGCTGCACCGTGCCTTCCTCCACGATCCGGCTCAGCGAGTCGTACTTGCGATAGATGATGTGGCCGTCGGGCAAGCCGCTGCCGTTGGAGAGAAAGCGTGCCAGGCCTGAAGTGCTGTACACCATCTCGCAGTGGCCGCTGTCGGGGTCGGTGGTGCCGATGCGGTGGCCCGCGAAGTCGTAGGTGGCGGTCGCACTGCCCGCCGGAATCCCGTTCTGTGACGCTCCAGCGGCCGCATAGGAATTGGGCGGCACGGAGGCGATGGTGCGGCCGGATGCGTCCTGTACCTGGCTCATGCGCCAGTTCAGCGATGTGTCCTGGGCGGAGGTCTGCACCACCCGGCCAACGAGGTTTTCCGCAGTGTCCTTCCATGCCTGCGTCACCGCGCCGTTGGGGTCGGTGTCGATGACCAGGTGGTATTCCCCGAGCGGCAGCGGGTAGGCGAATTCGCCGGGCGTCTGGTTGGTGGAATAGGCCCGGGTGGCGTAGTGCGTGCTGCCCGGCCGGATCGCATAGTCGAAGCCGGGCTGCCCCATCGCCACGGGCCGCGCGAGCGGGGCCGCCTCGAAGGCCGTGCGTGAAAACGGATAGCCACCGGCCTGTGGGTGGTATTGGCTGGACAGCAGGCCTTCCAGGGGCGCTCCGCTCCAGAGGCTGCCGCCTTCTCCGGCGTTGGTGGCCATGCCCGCCTGGTATTCGAAGAGCGCTGCATTTCCCTGCACGGTGATGCGGCTGTCGAGCGCCTTGACCGCGATGTTGCCGCGATCGTCATACAGCCCCATCTCCAGGATGGCGCTGTCACCGGACTCCAGGGAGAGGGTCTGCAAGCTGCGGGACAGGCCGTCGGCATAGCTCACACCCAGCGCGATGTCCTGCGCCACCACGAAGCCGCTGAAGGTGCCGGGTGCGCTCATGCCCACCTGGATGCCGAAGGGGGCCGTGACGTCCTGGCCGGCGTATTCGAAGACCTTGAGGCCGTCCGCGAAAAACAGCAGCCTGCCGGGCGTGGCCACCAGCAGCCACTCGCGCGCACGGCCATCGGCGGCGGCCCGTGCGGACACCGCGCCGGCCGCGTTCCGAAGCTGCCATTCGGGTTCGTTACCCCCGGTGCGCGCCACGAACCATTCGCCCGTGCCCAAGAGGACCTCGCCCAGGCTGGCCGGGTCCACCAGGATCCGCGCGGCCAGGCTCTCGGCCGTGAATCCCGTGCGCGCCAGGCGCGCGCCGAGCGGCTGTTGCGACTGCCCCTGGTAGATGAGCCGTCCCTGGCCGCAGGTCCATTCGGATTCGGAGCCGGAGACCGCCGTGTAGCTTTGCAGGGCATCGTCGGCGAAGGGGTCGTAGAAGCCGTCGCCGTTGCCCTGGATGTTGATGGCCGCATTGGGACGGTCCGTGGGGAAGGGATGGGTGCTGTCCACCACGTGGTCCTGCCGGCAGAAGTAGGCCATGCAGATCAGGCTCGGGTTGTTCCACGGGCCGATGGTCGCGGCGGGTTCCGACACCGGGTTGTAGACCGTGCGGGAGATGTTGCCGTTGGGGGTCAGCGCTCCGACCGTCCGAAGGCTCGCGCTGTCGTACACCACGGCCTGGAACTGGCAGTCCAGGGGGGCGAAGGCGATGTCGTCCAGGCGGATCCAGGGGACGGATGGTCCATGGATCTGCACCGCGATCGCCAGGGTCACGGTCGCCGGGCCCGCAAGCCCCAGTCCCGACATGTCGATGGTCCACTGCACGGGCTGCCATTGCCCGGCGGTCGGCTTCAAGGGGCGCTCCAGGCTTTGGCCTTGGGACGAGGTGATGCGCAGGGTGGCCGAGAAATCCGTGCCGGCGGCGCCCTGGGGCGTTTTCATCCAGAGCGAGAACACCTGCGGCGCCTGGCCCTGCGCGATGGACACGCTGCGCGTCAGCGTGCCCGACGCACTGACCTGCAGGCAGGATTGGCCGGTGGCGGCATCGCCGGCCTGGACCACGCTGCCCTCGGGAAGGCTCCAGGTGGGGGCCTGGTAGTCCTCGAAACTGTCGTAGGCATTGCCCGAGGCGGAGTTGACGAACCCGGCGATGCGGAACCTCGCCCGGTCGTCGTACAGGGAGGCCATGGGGCGGCCCGCGAGGTCATGGGACAGCAGCACCTGCCCCAGTCCGTCCCGCTCGGAGATGCGTTCCTGAAGGAGCCAGCCGTGGCCCGGGTCCGTGCCGTCCCAGGCGGTGAAGGGCACCGCATCGGCCTCGTTCGCCACCCAGGTGTCCGCTTCCGCCCAGTAGGGCGTTCCATCGGCATGCTGCCACGTCCGGAAGGTCTGCACCTTGCCCGCCTGAAACTGCCAGGCGCCGTTGTCGTCCTGGTTGTGCATCAGGGCCTGCGCCACGGGAGCCAGGATGTTCGCGCTCCAAAGCGCCGGATAGACCTCGAACCCGAAAACGGACGAGCGCCTGGTGGCCCGCCATTGCCCGGTGCTGCCGTAGTACCCGGTCTGTACGGTATCGGGACTGCCGCCGGCCAGGGAATAGGTGAACGCCATCGTGCGTGAGACGCCCTGCAGCACCTCCGTGGACGAGGTCACCTGCGGAACGCCACCATACAGGTTGCGCAGCGTGCCGCCGGCGGGCGCCGTTGCGACCTGGTCGACGTAGGTCCATTCGCTGATCTGCGACGACAAAGCGCTGCCGTCAGCGCCGAACACCTGCTTGGAGATGAGCATGCCCGCCACGAGCGAGTAGGCGTCTTCCACCGCGAAGCGGGTGTCCGCCAGCGCCCCGGCCCGCACCTGCCGCTCGGCAGCGGCCTGGAAGCTGCGCGCTGGCAAGCCGTTGTAGAAGTGGCTGGTCGTCCCGCCGTACTGCTGGAGCGCGGGATCGGTGGTGGCCGCGTATTCGGTGACCGTGGCGAACTGCACCACACTGCCGGAACTGTCGGTGGCCGCAGAGACATCGGTGTAGGCGTAGGCTTTTTTCAAGACACCGTAGCCGCTGTCCTGCGTGAGCGCGGTGACCACGAAGGCCCTCAGCGGCGCTTTCACGGAATGGTTGGCATAGCGGTGCAGCGTCATCTCGACGGACGCATCGATGTCGCTGCCGGTCGGGAAGGTCACGAAGCCCGATGGAATGGCCGGCAGTTTCCCGGAAACGGCAGTCTCGTAGCGCAGGGTGTGGTTCAGCATGCGGAACATCTGCTGTCCGGCGAAGGTCTCGCGCACCGGCTCGCCTTGCGCATCTTTCAGGAGCCCGCCATTGCGGAAGAACAGCACCTGCGTGTCCTGGGGAGCGCCGTCGGCGTCCAGCGTCATGTAAGCCAGGAAGTCCGGCGCCTGGTCGATGACCGTCGTGCTGTCGAAGGAGGCCGCGGTGATTTCACCGAGCCGGTGCGACTGCACCGGAGCCCAGCCGGGCCAGACGGACTGCGAATACAGCGTTCCCCCCTGCGAGGCATAGGTGCCCGCGAGGGTGGGAAAGCCGAGCGTCTCGCGCGATGGCGGCGGGGGATCTTCGTCCTGCAGCACCTGCGTGGTCCAGCCCGCGGCCGGATCGCTGGGGTCGAAACTGTCCAGGGCGGAGTACAGCGCCGAAGTCGTGTTCTCCGTTTTCAGCACCGCTTGCCCGTTCCAGGCATACCAGTAGAACTGGGTGCTGGGGTCGGCGCCGGGTGCGTACTGGATCCCGGCGAAGTGGTAGGACCAGTCGACGCCATCGAACCGCAGCACGTTCGGTCCGGAGCCCACGAGGCTGCCGCCGACGAGGGAAGGCCCCAGGGTCTGCAGGAAGGCCGTGGAGAGGTTGGTGAAGCCGGGGCCGTCGAAGACGTCCGGCAGCGCCTGGAAGGCGAGATTGCCGTAATCCGCGTCCCACCGCAGCACGGCCAGGCGATAGTCGAACGCCTGGATGGCGCTGCCTTTCGCGGTGAACTCCGTGATCCACGCGGCCGCCGCCATGCCGCCTTCGGTGGTCATCTGAAAATACGACGTGGTCCCGAAGGCTGGAATCACCACCTGCGTCGTCGCCAGCGACGCACCCTCCTGCCAGGCCAGCAAGGGGTCCCGAAAGCGAAGGTTGAAGAGTCCCTGCTCAGTGTCCGGGTCGTAGCAGAAGGTCAGATAGTGCTGGCCCGCGGCGCAGGCGAACAGACGGGCGTTGTTCCCGCTCTGCGGCGCCGTTTCCGTGGCGATGTCCCAGGACCGGGATTGCCAGTTCAGCGCATAGCGGGTGAACTGGCGGTTGTCCTTGTCCACCACCACATAGAAGTCGCTGCCGCCCACGACCTGCAGCTGGCCGCTGGCATGGGGATAGGGCTCGGGTTGGCCGCCCTCGGAGGCGAAGGCCCAGTCGGCCACCGCGATGGGGCGGCGGGAGGCCAGATAGACCGCGGTGGCGCTGTCGTCCAGGCGGGGCAGCATCAGCACGAAACTGTGCTCGCTGGTGGTCGCGCCGATGCGGTCGACATCCAGGGCGCCGTCGAAACGCTGCCAGGTCTGCCAGGCGGGCATCCATCGGCCCACCCAGGTCAGAACATTCGCCAGCAAGGCGTTCTGCGCGCTGTCATACCAGGCCATCACCACGTAGTCCGAGCCGTACCAGACCCGGGGCGTGGCCGCCGTGTCGCTGCCGAAGGGGTTCGCAATCGTCAGGTTGCGGGCGCCGGGGTCCAGTTCGGCATCGGCCCCGACGTCGATTTCCGAATATTCGTAGCGGGTGATGCCACCGGTCGGCAAGGTGATGGCGGTCAGGGCGCCTGGGAGCGGCCCCTGTCCCTGCAGGTCGTACTCGAAGGAGATGCCGGGCCTGCTGGCGCCCCCGGGAAGGACATCGGTGACTGCCTTGAGGTACCGCTTGAAGCACGCCCCCGTGCCCAGCGGATTGCTGGCATCCGGGGGCGTGAGGTTCACGAGGTCATGCCATTCGAAATTCAGGCGGACCTGGGGGGCGCCTGCGTCGTTGAACACATCCACGCTGTCCAGATACACCGATTCGAAACGGTCCTGCCAGGCGTTGGGCACCTGGCCGGGGCGCTGCCGTGGGTCCGAGTGAAGGGCGAGGTATTCCTTGGGGGCATCCAGCGACGTGTTGTCGTACGTCATCGGGCTCCAGTTGAATCGGCAGGACCAGCCCAGGTCGTTTTCCATCCGGGCCATCTGGCATTCGCGGGTGTAGGTGAGCGTGCCGGCGCCGACGGTCTGCTCCGACGTGCGGTACGCGAAGGCGATCCAGTTCCCCGCCGTGTTGCGCAGCTCCGCCAGGTTCCAGGCCTGTGCATGGCGCGCCTGCCCTTGCGCCTGCGTGCTCGGCCCGGTCCAGTTGTCCCAGTGGATGCCCCACTGCACGAGATGGCGGTCTTCGATGCCGTCGAGCTGGCGGTCGCTCTCGCCGTAGATCGCGACCGAGCCGTCGGGGCGCACCACTTCCCAGCTGTTCCATTGGGGATAGAACGTGACCTGCCAGAACTGGTAGGGCACGGTCTCATAGGACTGGCCCGCCGTCTCGATGCCCAGCGTGCCGTCCGCTTGCGGCACCAGGGCGTGGGAGCGGCGCTGCTGCGGATCGTCCAGGCGCCATTCGCCCGGCCGCTCCGTGGGCCGGATCAATGCCGCGCTGGAGGGGCGCCAGCCATGCGTTTCCAGTGCCGTGACCAGCCCCGGCGGCACCCGCCCCGGCAGCGCGCCGGCGAGCACCTGCGCGCTGACCGTGCCACGGCTCCACTGCGTCGGAATGGGCACGAGGCGCAGGGCCTGCCCCTGGTTCATCAGGTAGTACTCGGCATCCTGCAGCGGAGCGCTGCCGGTGTTCGCCACGATCTGATCCATCGGCATGTTCCACCCCACGCCGAGCCCGCCGCTGGGGTGCGTGAGGTTCCACTGCGCCACCTGGTCGGCCACGCTGCTCTGGTACATGAGCGTCAGATCGCAGGCCAGTCCTCCCCGCGCCGGGAGCGTGAGCAACTTGAGCGGAAAGGCCAGGTTGCCCCGGAACAGGTTGACGCCCGTGCCCAGGCTGCCTGCGTCGAACTGGAGAATTCCGAGGGCTGGGGCGCTGGATGACTGACCGGCGGTGGATGGCATGGCGACTCCTTGGAAAAAGAAAAGGCTCCAATGGGAACGGCCCTCCTTCACGCAGCAAAGGAGGGCCGTCCGGTCGGTGAATCAGTGGATTTACTGCGCCCAGGCAATCACCGAGGCGGTCAGGCTGCAACTGGCCGGGTTGAGCTTGTTGTTGCTGTTGTCCAGCAACTGCAGGGTGCCCGTGATCGTCACCGTGGGGGAGTTGGCCTGGGTCTGGACCTGGACGCTGGCGCCCACGGTGCGCAGATGGTGGTCCGTGTTGCCGAAGGACGCGGTGTAGGCGGCAACGGAGGCTCCGGCCGAAATCACGTTCGTCGGGAAGCTGTAGGTCGTCTGTGCCGTGACGACGCCCGCGTCGGACACCGAGGCGTTGGCGACCGGAATCGAAATGTTCTGAACGTACATGGATGGCATGGATTACTCCTTGTTCAAGGTGGGGTGAAATGGGTCCTGCCGCGCCCTCGCGTGCGGATCCCGCTGAACCATGGAGCCACGGCATGGCCCACCGGGCCCGCAGCCAGTGCCGTGAATGCATGGAATACAAAAAATGAAGGCGGGCGGTGCGTGCCGGCCCGGCGCCGCGCGGCACCGGGGGCCCGCAGCGCCGTGCTCAGGGGACGGTGATGCCGTGCTTGTCGTTTTTCGCCGGTCACACCGGACGACGTCACGCTGTTGGTGGTCCAGAAGATGTAGAGGTATTTCCGCTCGCCTGGGGCCGGATCGCCCCAGTTGTTGTTGGCGGTGAAGACGCGGGTGCCTTTGGCATACGCGTCCGCCACCTGCGCGGTCACATCGATGGTCTGGTTGTAGACGCCGTAGCCGGCGTTTTCGATCACGGTAATCGCCATGGTTCTCTCCCTTTGAATATTGTTTTTGGCGGTGCCGCATCGTGTGATGGCGGTGCCTGCCAGGGAGCCAATGTACCGATGCGCTGCCCGTTTTTCACGGGTCTATAGGCCTTGAATGTGAAATTTCAGAACACTTCAGCTGCTGAAGCATGGCGCGGTATTCGGGCTCCGGCCGGCCGCGCGGTGCGTGCCTGCGGCCGGGCCGAGAGAAAGCGCGCGCGCGGGTTCATCGGCCACTTGCCGCGGGTTTCGAGGGCCCTCTGGCGTCGCCCGGCGCAGGGCGTCGGGCGATCCTCGGTTCAGCGTTCGCTGCAGGCCGGCGCTGGCCTGCTGGACGCGGGGCTGCCGGCCTGTCAGCCGCCCACGGCGTTGCGCAGCGAGACGGGAGTGGTGGTGGCAGGGCGCGCCGCGCGAGG
>NZ_BAAJYS010000145.1:0-9129 GCF_057543315.1 Acidovorax sp. KPB24-07 | reverse complement strand
CGGGAGGCACGGCCTGCGGGCTTGCTGCGCTGGCCGGTGCCGCGCCCGGACCGGCGGCCGCCAGGCGGCGGAACACCAGCAGGTCGTACTGCGAGGTGTAGTCGTAGTGCGATGGCAGCTGCGCGTTCAGCAGGTCGGACACGTGCAGGTCCACCAGTTGCAGGCCGGTGGTGGCCTGCATCGCGGCCTGCAGCAGGCCCAGTTGTTCGCCGAAGGCCGCGCGGGTGCACGAGATCCAGTAAAAGCCGGCGGCCGGGGGCTGGGAGGGCAGGGCGGCCAGCTCGGTGGCGTTGCCCTGGTGGATGTGAAAGATGCGCATGGAGGCCTGGGGCAGGGCGGGGAAGACGCCGGCGCCGGCCCTGCAGGCAGGCGGCCGGGGGGCGGTCGCTTACTTTGGCAGCAGCCGCGCCGCGTCGCGGGCGAAATACGTCAGCACGCCGTCGGCGCCGGCGCGCTTGAAGGCCAGCAGGCTCTCCATCATCACCGCGTCGTGGTCGAGCCAGCCGTTGGCGGCCGCGGCCTTGAGCATGGCGTACTCGCCGCTCACCTGGTAGGCGAAGGTGGGCACGCGGAATTCGTCCTTCACGCGGCGCACCACGTCCAGGTACGGCATGCCGGGCTTGACCATCACCATGTCGGCGCCTTCGGCGATATCGAGGGCGACCTCGCGCAGCGCCTCGTCGGTGTTGCCCGGGTCCATCTGGTACACGTTCTTGTCGGCCTTGCCCAGGGCGCCGCGCGTGCCCACGGCATCGCGGAACGGGCCGTAGAAGGCACTCGCGTACTTGGCGCTGTAGGCCATGATGCGCGTGTGGATGTGGCCCTGCACTTCGAGCGCCTCGCGGATCGCACCGATGCGCCCGTCCATCATGTCGCTGGGCGCCACGATGTCCACGCCCGCCTCGGCATGCGTGAGCGCCTGGCCGGTGAGGATCTCCACCGTTTCGTCGTTGATGATGTAGCCGGTGGCATCGAGCACGCCGTCCTGGCCGTGGCTCGTGTAGGGGTCCAGCGCCACGTCGGTCATCACGCCCAGCGCGGGGAATTCCTTCTTGAGCGCCCGCACCACGCGGGGAATCAGGCCCTCGGGGTTGAGCGCCTCCTTGCCGTCCGGCGCCTTGAGCGCGGGGTCGATGGCCGGAAACAGCGCCAGCACCGGAATGCCCAGTTTCACGCAATCCTCGGCCACCGGCAGCAGGAGGTCCAGGCTCAGGCGCTCCACGCCCGGCATCGACGCGGTGGCCTCGCTGCGGCCCTGGCCTTCGTGCACGAACACGGGGTAGATCAGATCGTGCGGCGTGACGGCATGCTCGCGCACAAGGTTGCGGGTGAAGGCATCGCGGCGCAGGCGGCGCGGGCGGTTCTGGGGGAAGGGGGTGGGGCTGGACAGATGCATCCCGAAATTGTGCGCCACATTGCGCCGGGGCGGTCTCCGCCCGGCCCTTCGACGTGACGCCGGCCGCCGTGGTTTTTGCGCGTCGGACTCCGCCGGACGGCCCGGCACGGCACGTACACTGCCCCCCATGCTCTGGGTCAAAGCCTTTCACATCGTCTTCGTGGCCAGTTGGTTCGCCGGCCTGTTCTACCTGCCTCGGATCTTCGTCAACCTGGCCATGGTGGCACCGGGCTCGGCCGCCGAGCGAGACCGGCTCCTGCTCATGGCGCGCAAGCTGCTGCGTTTCACCACCTTCCTGGCCGTGCCGGCCATCGCGCTGGGGCTGTGGCTCTACCTGGGGTACGGCATCGGCCGCGGGCCGGGCAACGGCTGGATGCACGCCAAGCTCCTGGTCGTGGTGCTCGCCGTGGGCTATCACCATGCCTGCGGCGTCCTGCTGCGCAAGCTGGCCAGCGGCCAGAGCCGGCGCAGCCACCGCTGGTTCCGCTGGTTCAACGAGGTGCCGGTGCTGCTGCTGGTGGCCACGGTGGTGCTGGTCGTCGTCAAACCCTTCTGACGCGCCGGCCGCGCGCCCCCGCCGTGCACAAGACATCCGCCTGGCCCCTGGCGCTGATCTACGCGGCCCTCGTGGTCTTCGCCAGCCTGTTCCCCTTCGACGGCTGGCGCGAGCAGGGCATCTCGCCATGGGTGTTCCTCACCGCCCGCATTCCCCCGCCGTACTGGACCTGGTTCGACGTCAACATCAACATCGCCGGCTATGCGCCGTTCGGCTTCCTGCTGGCGCTGGCCCTGCTGCGCACCGGCTGGCCACGCTCTGCGGTGCCCGTGGCCGCGCTGGCGGGCGCGCTGCTCTCGATGCTGATGGAGTTCCTGCAGATCTACCTGCCGCGGCGCGTGCCCTCCAACATGGACCTGGTGCTGAACGCGCTGGGCACACTGGGCGGCGCGCTGCTGGCGGCACTGCTGGAGCGGCTGGGCGCGCTGGCCCGCTGGAGCCGGCTGCGGGCGCGGTGGTTCGTCGCCGACGCCAGCGGGGCGCTGGCCTTGCTCGCGCTGTGGCCGGTGGCACTGCTGTTTCCCGCCGCCGTGCCGTTCGGGCTGGGACAGATGTGGGAGCGCCTTGAGATCGCGCTGGAAGACCTGCTGGCCGACACCCCGTTCCTGGACTGGCTGCCGCTGCGCGAAACGCCCCTGGAGGCCCTGTCGCCCAGTGCCGAACTGCTGGCCGTGATGCTGGGCCTGCTCGTGCCCTGCCTGCTGGGCTACTGCGTGATCCGCCACATCGGCCGCCGCGTGGCGTTCTCGCTGGCCACGGTGGTGGCGGGCGTGTCGGTGACCGCGCTGTCCTCCGCGCTCAGCTACGGCCCGGCCCATGCCTGGGAGTGGCTCGGCACCCCGGCCCGCGTGGGCGTGTGGGCCGGCATGGCCGTCGCGCTGATGCTGGCCGGCCTGCCCCGCCGCGCCAGCGCCGCCGTGCTGCTATTGCTGCTGATGCTGCACCTGAACATCCTCAACCAGGCGCCCACCAGCGCCTATTTCGCCGACACCCTGCAGGCCTGGGAGCAGGGCCGCTTCATCCGCTTCTACGGCCTGGGCCAATGGCTGGGCTGGCTCTGGCCCTACGCCACCCTGGTCTATGTGGTGCAGCGCGTGGCCCGGCGCGACCGGGACCCGGCCGAGGGCCACGCGGATACCCCTGTTCGCATCGGCTCCTAAAATGCCCGGATGACCGATACCCCCACGCCGCCAGCCGCGCAGCTTGGCTACTACGCCCGCCACATCTTCTTTTGCCTGAACGACCGCACCAACGGCGAGGACAGCTGCGCCCACCACGGTGCGCAGGCTGCGTTCGACCGCTGCAAGTCCCAGGTCAAGGCGGCCGGCCTGTCCGGCCCCGGAAAGGTGCGGGTGAACAAGGCCGGCTGCTTGGACCGCTGCGCCGGCGGGCCCGTCGCCGTGGTCTATCCGGAAGGCACCTGGTACACCTTCGTGGATGGCAGCGACATCGACGAAATCGTGGAATCGCACCTGAAGAACGGCCAGGTCGTCGAGCGCCTGCTCACGCCGCCGGAACTCGGGCGCTGATTCGCGCGCCGATCGGTTTTTAAGTGTTTTTGGCTGTCTGCCCTAGATTTTATTGTCCTGACAGCTATTTATTTGATAGCAAATCCAGTGAATGCCCAGACTGAACGCCTGACCCTCACCGGCGCTGCCGGTGCCATCGAAGCGGCACGCGATGCGGCCCAGGCGCCGGACGGCGCGCCCTCGCGCGGCGTGGCGGTGATCGCCCACCCGCACCCCCTGTTCGGCGGCACCATGGACAACAAGGTGGTGCAGACCCTGGCGCGCGCCTTCGTGCACAGCGGCTGGACCGCCGTGCGCTTCAATTTCCGGGGCGTGGGCGCCAGCGCCGGCACGCATGACGCGGGCCAGGGCGAGCTGGAAGACTTCCTGGAGGTGGTGCGCCAGGCGGCGCCCGAGGGGCCGCTGGCCCTGGCGGGCTTCTCGTTCGGCGCCTTCGTCACCAGCCATGCGCTGGAGCGCCTGTGGAGCGAGCGCAGCATTGAGCGGGTTGTGCTGGTCGGCACCGCCGCCAGCCGCTTCACCGTGGCGCCCGTGCCGGCCGAGGCGCATGCGCGCACGCTGGTCGTGCACGGCGAGCAGGACGACACCGTGCCGCTGTCGGCCGTCATGGACTGGGCGCGGCCGCAGATACTCCCCGTCACAGTCGTGCCCGGCGGCGGTCATTTCTTTCACGGACAATTGCCGCTCCTGAAAAACCTGGTGTCCCGCCACCTGCTGGCGGGGAACTGACCGCCCTCCAGACGCTCCCTACCGGGCACCGCACGGCGCGCCATCCCCGCCGCCGTTTTTGACCGTTTGGTTTGTTTCCTTGCCCCGAATGCCTGTTTCCATGAAGCCCTTCCTCTCCACGCTGCGTTCCTTCGTTCTTGTCGCCGTGCTGGCGCCTGCCGCCCTCTGGGCGCAGGGCCAGGCCCCCCAGCCCCCGGAGATCGCTGCGCGCAACTACCTGTTGCTCGACGTGACCGCCGGCCAGGTGCTCGCCGCCAAGGACATCGACGCGCCGGTGGAGCAGGCATCGCTCACCAAGCTCATGACGGGCTACCTGGTCTTCGACGCGCTGCGCGCCAAGAAGATCACGCTGGAGCAGAAGCTGCCCGTGAGCGTGCTGGCGTGGAAGATGCCCGGCTCGCGCATGTTCATCGATCCCAAGATGCAGGTGCCGGTGGAAGACCTCATCAAGGGGATGATCGTGCAGTCGGGCAACGACGCCACCATGGCCCTGGCCGAAGGCGTGGGCGGCACGGCCGAGAACTTCGTCAAGCTCATGAACGACCAGGCCAAGGCCCTGGGCATGAAGAACACGGCCTACAAGAACCCCGAAGGCCTGACCGAGCCGGGCCACACGACCACCGCGCGCGACCTGGGCGTGCTGGCCACCCGCCTGATGCAGGAATTCCCGGAGTACATGCATTACTACGCGACCAAGCACTACGCGTACCCGGGCACGCCGCCCTCCAATGGCACCAACCGCAATTCGCTGCTGTTCCGCGATCCCACGGTGGACGGCCTCAAGACCGGCCACACCGCCGCTGCCGGCTACTGCCTGGTGGCCACGTCCAAGCGCGACTTTCCGAACGTCGGCCAGCGCCGTCTGCTGTCCATCGTGCTGGGGGCCTCCAGCGAGAACGCCCGGGCGAACGAGAGCCAGAAGCTCCTGAACTGGGGCTACACGGCCTTCGACGCCGTCAAGCTGTTCGACGCCGGCCAGCCCGCCGCCACGCCGGCCGTCTGGAAGGGCAAGCAGAACACCATCCAGATCGGCCGCCCGGACGCCATCGTCGTCACCGTGCCGTCGGGCAGCGCCGGCAAGGTCACGACCCAGATCGTGCGCACCGACCCGCTGGTGGCACCATTCACCAAGGGCCAGTCGATCGGCACCCTGAAGGTGTCGCTGGGTGAGCAGCCCATCGCCGAAGTGCCGCTGGTGGCGTTGGAGACGGTGGAGCAGGCCGGCATCTTCGGCCGCGCCTGGGATGCCATCCGCCTGTGGATCAAGTGACACGGCGGCGGCCGGCTGGCCGCCCCGCGATTGCTCCATCAGCGCCAACCTGCTACATTAGAAGGCTTTTCGGAATTTCCGAAGGGATTCACGTTTTCGTTTTTCACGAAGCATTTCACGTTTAGGGACGTATTCATGCCAACCATCAATCAACTGGTCCGTCAGGGTCGCGAGGTCGAAAAGATCAAGTCGAAGAGCCCCGCGATGGAAAACTCTCCTCAGCGCCGCGGCGTGTGCACCCGTGTGTACACCACGACGCCAAAGAAGCCTAACTCCGCTCTGCGGAAGGTCGCCAAGGTTCGCCTGACCAACGGTTTCGAAGTCATTTCCTACATCGGCGGCGAAGGCCACAACCTGCAGGAACACAGCGTCGTGCTGGTTCGCGGCGGTCGTGTCAAGGACTTGCCCGGTGTGCGTTACCACATCGTGCGTGGCTCGCTCGACTTGCAAGGCGTGAAAGACCGCAAGCAAGCGCGCTCCAAGTACGGTGCCAAGAAGCCCAAGGCCAAGTAAGCCCTGCGCTTTTTTGCAAAAGATATCCGGTGCTGTTTCCCGCGTGGCGCGGTGATTCAGCGTAGTGACCCCAAGCGCAACTGTCTTGCGTGGGTCGAGTAAGTGGGAGTCCTGAATGGCTCTCGCGGTGTCTGAAAAGATGCCAACTGAAGCAAACATGAGGTGAAAAAATGCCACGTCGTCGCGAAGTCCCCAAACGTGAAATCCTGCCGGATCCCAAGTTCGGCAATGTAGAGCTGTCCAAATTCATGAACGTGATCATGGAAGGCGGCAAAAAGGCAGTGGCAGAGCGCATCATTTACGGCGCTCTGGAACTGATCGAGAAGAAGCACCCTGACAAGGACCCTCTGGAAGCGTTCACCGTTGCCATCAACAACGTGAAGCCCATGGTCGAAGTGAAGTCCCGCCGCGTGGGCGGTGCCAACTACCAGGTGCCTGTGGAAGTGCGCCCCGTGCGCCGTCTGGCACTGTCGATGCGCTGGATCAAGGAAGCCGCCCGCAAGCGTGGCGAAAAAGTCGATGGCGCAACGCCTGGCCAACGAACTGCTGGAAGCCACGGAAGGCCGTGGCGGCGCGATGAAGCGCCGTGACGAAGTGCACCGCATGGCCGAAGCCAACAAGGCATTCAGCCACTTCCGCTTCTAAGCCTCCAGGCTTTCTCCGGTGCAAACGTAAGGCCGCTGGCATTTTCTGCCTGCGGCCTTATCTTGATTCAGGTCGCCGGCAAATTGTGGTGCTGCGTCGCAAAAGCGGGTGGCCCATCACAACGAACACAACGTTCAACCAAGGATTTACCATGGCTCGCAAGACCCCCATCGAGCGCTACCGCAATATCGGTATCTCGGCCCACATCGACGCTGGCAAGACCACGACGACCGAGCGGATTCTTTTCTACACCGGTGTGAACCACAAGATCGGTGAAGTGCATGACGGCGCAGCCACCATGGACTGGATGGAGCAGGAGCAAGAGCGCGGCATCACGATCACGTCGGCTGCCACCACCTGCTTCTGGAGCGGCATGGACCGTTCGTTCCCCGAGCACCGCATCAACATCATCGACACCCCCGGCCACGTGGACTTCACGATCGAAGTGGAGCGCTCCATGCGCGTGCTCGACGGCGCCTGCATGGTGTACTGCGCCGTGGGCGGCGTGCAGCCACAGTCGGAAACGGTGTGGCGCCAGGCGAACAAGTACAAGGTGCCCCGCCTCGCGTTCGTGAACAAGATGGACCGTACCGGTGCCAACTTCTTCAAGGTCGTCGAGCAGATGAAGCTGCGCCTGAAGGCCAACCCCGTGCCGATCGTGATCCCGATCGGTGCCGAAGAAAACTTCACGGGCGTGGTCGACCTGCGCAAGATGAAGGCCATCATCTGGGACGAGGCCTCGCAAGGCATGAAGTTTACCTTCGAAGAGATCCCCGCTGATCTGCTGGAAACGGCCAAGGAATGGCGCGAGAAGATGGTCGAGGCGGCTGCTGAAGCCTCCGAAGACCTGATGAACAAGTACCTGGAAGAAGGTGATCTTTCCGAAGAGGAAATCACCCTCGGCCTGCGCACGCGTGCCATCGCCTGCGAAATCCAGCCCATGCTGTGTGGTACGGCCTTCAAGAACAAGGGTGTGCAGCGCATGCTGGACGCCGTGATCGAACTGATGCCTTCGCCGGTGGACATTCCTCCCGTGGGCGGCACCGACGACGACGAGCAACCGACGAGCCGCAAGGCCGACGACTCGGAAAAGTTCTCTGCCCTGGCGTTCAAGCTGATGACCGACCCATTCGTGGGCCAGTTGACGTTCGTGCGTGTGTATTCCGGCGTTCTGTCCAAGGGCGACACGGTGTACAACCCCGTGCGCGGCAAGAAGGAGCGCATCGGCCGTATCGTGCAGATGCACGCCAACAACCGCGAAGAAGTCGATGAGATCCGCGCTGGCGACATCGCCGCCTGCGTGGGTCTGAAAGACGTGACGACCGGTGAAACCCTGTGCGATCCCTCGGCCATCGTGACGCTGGAGCGCATGGTGTTCCCCGAGCCCGTGATCCGTCAGGCCGTGGAGCCGAAGTCGAAGGCCGACCAGGAAAAGATGGGTATCGCGCTGGGTCGTCTGGCTGCCGAAGATCCTTCGTTCCGCGTCAGCACCGACGAAGAATCCGGCCAGACCATCATCGGCGGCATGGGCGAGCTCCACCTGGAAATCATCGTGGACCGCATGAAGCGCGAATTCGGCGTGGAAGCCAACGTGGGCAAGCCCCAGGTGGCCTACCGCGAAACCATCCGCAAGACGGTGGAAGAGGCCGAAGGCAAGTTCGTTCGCCAGTCCGGTGGTAAGGGTCAGTACGGCCACGTCGTGCTCAAGATCGAGCCGAACGAAGCCGGCAAGGGCATCGAGTTCGTCGACGCCATCAAGGGCGGTGTGGTTCCTCGCGAATTCATCCCCGCGGTTGAAAAGGGCATCAACGAAGCCGTCACGCAAGGCGTGCTGGCCGGCTACCCGGTGGTGGACGTCAAGGTCACGCTGCACTTCGGTTCGTACCACGATGTGGACTCGAACGAACTCGCGTTCAAGATGGCCGCCATCTTCGGTTTCAAGGAAGGTTGCCGCAAGGCCAACCCCGTGATTCTCGAGCCCATGATGGCCGTGGAAGTCGAAACGCCGGAAGACTACGCCGGTACGGTGATGGGCGACTTGTCGTCCCGCCGTGGCATGGTGCAGGGCATGGACGACATGGTCGGCGGCGGCAAGGCCATCAAGGCGGAAGTGCCCCTGTCGGAAATGTTCGGCTACTCGACCTCGCTGCGCTCCGCAACGCAAGGCCGTGCCACCTACTCGATGGAATTCAAGCACTACAGCGAAGCCCCTCGCAACGTGTCGGAAGCCATCATGGCTGCACGCGCCAAGTAATTGGCAAAGGGAGGGGCGGCTTTGGCGGCCCCTTTCGGTTGGTTTGATGGAATTGGTTGCCAGCGACTATCGAGTAGGCGCTGGCAGCTATGAAAAAAATAGCAGCAAGATCCTTGCAATCTGCGACCCGGTGCCGTCCTGTTGCCCTGTGCGGGACGACTCAGCAATCGGGTGCAGACGTTAAACCCTGACACAGGCATTGCTCTTTGGAGATTCAAAATGGCAAAAGGTAAGTTC
>NZ_BAAJYS010000144.1:0-9187 GCF_057543315.1 Acidovorax sp. KPB24-07 | reverse complement strand
GGGTGGCGCAGGCATCGCAGACGCGCCGCGCGGGCCAGGCATGGCAGACGGCGCATTGGCTGGGCACGGCACCCAGGGCCGCGCCCAGCCAATGCGATATCCCTGCAAGGTGCCTGTGGAGCATCGACTCAATATACTCGCCGCGACCCCCGTCCCCCACGATGCCAGAGCACCTTCCCCCCACCATCGACCCGCCCGCCGCGGCCCGCTGGCATGCCGCCGCCCCCGCCATCTCCCCCTGGCTGCACGAGGAGGTGGCCCGGCGCATGGACGACCGGCTCCAGTGGATCCGCCAGGCCCCGGCCGCCTGGTGCGACTGGGACCCGGTGCGCGGTGGCCTGCAGGCCCATGCCCTGGTGCGCCAGCGTTACCCCCAGGCCACCTGCCAGGTGGCGGAAACGGCGGTGCGCCGCCAGCCGGTGGCCGAGCAGGCATTGGGCGCGGCATGGTGGAGCCCTTCGCGCTGGGGTGGGCGTGCTCCGAAGTTCGGCCTGCCGGCGGACGGCAGCGTCAACATGGTGTGGTCCAACATGGCGCTGCACACGGCCGCCGACCCGCAGCGGCTGATCGGCCAGTGGCACCGGGCACTCGCCGTGGACGGCTATCTCATGTTCTCCTGCCTGGGCCCCGACACCGTGCGCGAACTGCATGCCGTCTACGCCGAACTGGGCTGGCCGCCCGCCGGCCATGCCATGACGGACATGCACGACTGGGGCGACATGCTGGTGCAGGCCGGGTTCGCCGAACCGGTGATGGACATGGAACGCATCCGGCTGACCTTCGCCACCCCGGCCCGGCTGCTGCAGGAACTGCGCGAACTGGGCTGCAACCTGCACCCGGCGCGCTTTCCCGCGCTGCGCGGGCGGCGCTGGCGCGAGCGCCTGGAACAGGCGCTGGCCGACCGCCTGGCCGACCCCAACGAGGGCGGCCAGCTGGCGCTGACCTTCGAGATCGTCTATGGCCACGCCTTCAAGCCGGCGCCACGGTTGCGGGTGAGCGAGAGCAGCGCCGTGTCGCTGCAGGACATGCGCGCCATGCTGCAGGGGGCGAGAAAGTTGGGCGCCTGAGGGTGTTTTCCCGGGGGCAGGGCCCCCATGATCCGTCGCAACAGCAGGCTACAATTCTTGGCGGTGCTGTTCCGGAACTTCTGCTGCGCGGTGCGATCCCTGCGGCCCCGCCGGGAGACCACCTGTCGGTGACAGGCTCTGCGGTCGGCGCGAAACCTTCCAACCTTCTCATGGTTTGTACGGGGCTGTGCAGCGGATGTCGCCGCGGCCCTTGCAATCGGGCCACGGGAACGGCATGCTGCACGGTGCAGGGCACGCGCCAACCCGCGCGGGCCTTGAAGGTCAGGAGACAAAAAGCGAAGCACCGCCGGTGCTCCGCATCGATGAAACCGGGTTCATGTGGAACCCAGCCGCGCTGAAGGGCTCGGGCATTGCGCCCCAAGGCCCGGGCACGGTCTGGATGTTGGAATTCGCATGGCTTTGTGCGCCGCCCCGACCCCACGCGGGGGCGCCCAGGGATTGGTTAATTGAGGCTTAGAAGTGAGAACTATGAAGAGCATTTCCAACAAGCTGGCTTCTTTGCTGCTGATGGCGGGTGCATGGGTGGGCACCGCAGCCCACGCCGTGCAGGATCTTCCCGGTGGCCCGGCCGTCAACCAATTGAATCTGGCGCCTCCGGTCACCCGCATCGCCGAGGAGCAGCAGTTCCTGCACTGGATGATGCTCATCATCTGCACGGTGATCTTCATCGCCGTGTTCGCGGTGATGTTCTATTCGATCTGGAAGCACCGCAAGTCGCGCGGCGTCAAGCCGGCCAATTTTCATGAGTCCGTGACCGTCGAGGTCATCTGGACCATCGTGCCCTTCATCATCGTGATCCTCATGGCGCTGCCCGCCACCAAGGTGCTCGTGGCGCAAAAGGACACCACCAACGCCGACCTGACCATCAAGGTCACCGGCTATCAGTGGAAGTGGGGCTACGACTACATCACCGGCGAAGGCCAGGGCCTGGCGTACATCTCCACGCTCGACAGCAGCCACCGCCGCATGTCCGACAGCGGCAACGTGAGCAACGCGCCGGCCGACTACCTGCTCAAGGTGGACAACCCCCTGGTGGTGCCCGTGGGTAAGAAGGTGCGCGTGATCACCACCGCCAACGACGTGATCCACTCGTTCATGGTGCCGGCCTTCGGCATCAAGCAGGATGCGATCCCCGGCTTCGTGCGCGACACCTGGTTCCGCGCCGACAAGGTGGGCGACTACTACGGCCAGTGCGCCGAGCTGTGCGGCAAGGAACACGCCTACATGCCCATCCACGTGAAGGTCGTCTCCGCTGCCGACTACACCCAGTGGGTGGCGGGCGAGAAGAAGAAGGCCGCGGCCAAGCTGGACGACCCGAGCAAGGTGTGGACGCTGCAGGACATCCTGCCGCGCGGCGAGAAGGTCTATGCCGCCAACTGCGCGGCCTGCCACCAGGCCAACGGCAAGGGCGCGGGCCCCATCAAGCCGCTGGACGGCTCCGCCATCGTCAAGAGCGACGACCACACCCAGCAGATCCACATCGTGCTCAAGGGCGCCGCCAACGGCGCGATGCCCTCCTGGGCGCAGTTGAGCGACACCGATCTGGCGGCCGTGGTGAGCTACACCAAGAACGCCTGGTCCAACAAGACGGGGCAGATCGTGCAGCCGTCCGAGATCCTGGCCCAGCGTGGCAAATAGCCACCCACGCCCCAACGCACTGAGGAATCCAAGATGAGCGCAGTTCTCGACAACCACGGTCACGCGGGCGGCCACGCACACGACAGCCACGGCGATCACCACCACCACGGCCCGACGGGCTGGCGGCGCTGGGTGTTCGCGACCAACCACAAGGACATCGGTACGCTGTACCTGCTGTTCTCGTTCACCATGCTGATGGTGGGCGGCATTCTGGCGCTGCTGATCCGCGCCGAGCTGTTCAAGCCCGGCCTGCAGCTGGTGAACCCCGAGCTGTTCAACCAGCTCACCACCATGCATGGCCTGATCATGGTGTTCGGCGCCATCATGCCGGCGTTCGTGGGCTTCGCGAACTGGATGATCCCGCTGCAGATCGGCGCATCCGACATGGCCTTCGCGCGCATGAACAACTTCAGCTTCTGGCTGATGATCCCGGCGGCCATCATGCTGGTGACCTCGTTCCTCATGCCTGGCGGCGCGCCGGCGGCGGGCTGGACGCTGTATGCGCCGCTCACGCTGCAGATGGGCCCATCGATGGATGCCGGCATCTTCGCGATGCACATCCTGGGGGCCTCGTCCATCATGGGATCGATCAACATCATCGTGACCATCCTGAACATGCGCGCACCCGGCATGACGCTGATGAAGATGCCCATGTTCGCCTGGACCTGGCTCATCACTGCCTACCTGCTGATCGCCGTGATGCCCGTGCTGGCCGGCGCCATCACCATGACGCTGACCGACCGCCACTTCGGCACCAGCTTCTTCAACCCCGCTGGCGGCGGCGACCCGGTGATGTACCAGCACATCTTCTGGTTCTTCGGCCACCCCGAGGTGTACATCATGATCCTGCCGGCCTTCGGCATCATCAGCCAGATCGTGCCGGCGTTCTCGCGCAAGCGGCTGTTCGGCTATGCCTCCATGGTGTATGCCACCTCGTCCATCGCCATCCTGTCGTTCATCGTGTGGGCCCACCACATGTTCACGACCGGCATGCCCGTGACCGGCCAGCTGTTCTTCATGTACGCCACCATGCTGATCTCGGTGCCCACGGCCGTGAAGATCTTCAACTGGATCGCCACCATGTGGCGCGGCTCCATGACGTTCGAGACCCCGATGCTGTTCGCCGTGGGCTTCATCTTCGTGTTCACCATGGGCGGCTTCACCGGGCTGATCCTGTCGATGGCCCCCATCGACATCCAGCTGCAGGACACCTACTACGTGGTGGCCCACTTCCACTACGTGCTGGTGGCCGGCTCGCTGTTCTCCATGTTCGCCGCGTACTACTACTGGGCGCCGAAGTGGACCGGCGTGATGTACAGCGAAACCCGGGGCCGCATCCACTTCTGGGGCTCGCTCATCACGTTCAACGTGACGTTCTTCCCCATGCACTTCCTGGGCCTGGCCGGCATGCCGCGCCGCTATGCCGACTACCCCATGCAGTTCGCCGACTTCAACATGCTGGCCTCCATCGGCGCGTTCGGCTTCGGCCTGATGCAGGTGTACTTCTTCCTGTTCATCGTGGTGCCCGCGATGCGCGGCAAGGGCGAAGTGGCGCCGCAGCGCCCGTGGGAAGGGGCCGAGGGCCTCGAATGGGAAGTGCCTTCGCCGGCGCCTTTCCACACGTACGAGACGCCTCCGAAGCTGGACGCCTCGGCCACCCGTGTGATCGGCTGAGGAGGGCCTGGCATGACCCCCGAGCAAAAGAAGTCCAACCGGCGCATGGCGCTGATCCTGGCCTCGGTGGCCGTGGCCTTCTTCGTCGGCTTCATGGTCAAGATGGCCTGGCTGGCCCGCTGAAAGCCTGGACGCGCCATGGGCATGTTCCGCACTGAAAACGCCAAGATGGTGGGCAAGCTGGCCGTGATCTCGGTCGGCATGTTTGCCTTCGGCTACGTGCTCATTCCCATCTACAAGCACATCTGCGAGATGACCGGCATCAACATCCTGTCGCTGTCCGAGCGGCAGGTGCCGGGCAACGGGGTGGCGGGCCGCGATGTGAAGGTGCCCGCGAACACGCAGGTGGACAAGAGCCGTACCATCACCGTGGAGTTCGATGCGAACGCGCGCGGCCCGTGGGACTTCAAGCCCGCGCAGCGCTCGCTGCAGGTGCACCCGGGCGAGTTGGCCACGGTCATGTACGAGTTCCAGAACGTGCAGAACCGCCGCATGGCCGCGCAGGCCATCCCGAGCTACGCACCGCGGCAGGCGGCCGCGCACTTCAACAAGCTCGAGTGCTTCTGCTTCAACCAGTACGTGCTGGAGCCGGGCGAAAAAAAGCAATGGCCCGTGGCGTTCGTGATCGACCCGCGCCTGTCCAAGGACGTGACCACCATCACCTTGTCCTATACCTTCTTCGAGGTGGGCGGCAAGACGCCGCCCGCGCCGACCGAGCCCACGGCCGCGCTGCCCGCCGGCGTGGTGCCGCAGGGGGCCGGATCGTGAGCCCGCGCACCCCCGGCGAATCGCCGGCGCGCCGCAAGGGCTCGCTGCTGCGCACCGTGCGGGCGGTGGCGTGGTCGTTCATCGGCCTGCGCAAGGGCTCGGAATACCAGCAGGACGTGGAGCGGCTGAACCCCATCCACATCATCGCCGTCGGCCTGGCCGCGGCGCTGCTGCTGGTGGTCGGGCTGATCGCGCTGGTCAACTGGGTCGTCTGATGGACGGCCGCAGCCCGACGGATAACAACGATTTGAGATTCAGGAGCTGACATGAGTGCATCTACCCCCGGCACGACCCCGTACTACTACGTGCCCGCCGAATCGCGCCATCCGGTGATGGCGGCGGCCGGCCTGTTCTTCGTGATCCTGGGCGCGGGCCAGTGGGTCAATGGCCATGACTGGGGCAAGTATTCGCTCGCCCTGGGCATGGTGTGGTGGCTGTTCGTGCTGTACCAGTGGTTCCGCGATGCCGTGCGCGAGAGCGAGGGCGGCCTGTACGGGCACAAGATCGATCTGTCCTACCGCTGGAGCATGAGCTGGTTCATCTTCTCGGAGGTGATGTTCTTCGGCGCCTTCTTCACCGCTCTGTGGTGGGCGCGTTCCCATTCGGTGCCGGCCCTGGGCAGCCTGGACAACGCGCTGCTGTGGCCCGATTTCAAGGCCGTGTGGCCCAGCATGGCGGCGGGCATGACCGCATCGCCCGCCGGCATCGTGGAGCCCTTCCAGACGGTCGGCCCGTTCTGGCTGCCCACGATCAACACGGCGCTGCTGCTGACCTCCGGCGTCACGCTGACCATCGCGCACCATGCGCTGCGCGAAAACCACCGCGGCAAGACCATCGCCTTCATGTGGGCCACCGTGCTGCTGGGCATCGTCTTCCTGTGCGTGCAGGGCTACGAGTACTACCACCTGTACACCGACCTGAACCTCAAGCTCAGCTCCGGCGTCTTCGGCTCCACCTTCTTCATGCTGACGGGCTTTCACGGCTTTCACGTGTTCGTGGGCATGCTGATGCTGCTGTTCATCACGCTGCGCCTGCAAAAGGGCCACTTCACGCCGGAAAAGCACTTCGGCTTCGAGGGCGCCGCCTGGTACTGGCACTTCGTGGACGTGGTGTGGCTGGGCCTGTACGTGCTGGTCTATTGGCTGTAATCCAGGCCCCTCGGCGGCCCGACGAAAAAAGCGCCGCAGGGCGCTTTTTTTGCGGCGGTGCTCCGGTGCCCGCCGCGGCCCGTGGGCCATGCCGGGCAGGCCGGGTGGCGCTCAGCGCGTGGCCGGCAGTCCGGTGGGCTGGATGTAGCCCAGCTTCCAGGCGGCCAGCAGGCACAGGAAGAGCAGAATCGACAGCCCCACGCGGACGGCGAGCGCGCGGGCCATGTGGCCGCTGCGGGCTTTGTCGTTGCGGCCGTTGCGCATCATGAAGAACAGCGCGGAACCGAGGCTCGCCAGAATGGCCAGGAAGGCCAGCACCACCACGTATTTCATGGAGCGCATTATCCCGTGACATCTGCAAGACGCCGATTGGGCCTGCAATTTTGGCTGGTCAGCCTGGCCGCTGTGCTGGCCATGGCCGCGACCGCGTCGCTCGGGCGCTGGCAGCTGTCCCGCGCGGCGCAGAAGGAAGCCTTGCAAGCCGCCATCGACGCGCGTTCGGCCCGGCCGCCATTGGAGGGCGCCACGCTCGCGGCCCTGCCTGCGGCCACGGGGCCGGACGACCCGCTGGTGCACCGCCGCATAGTTATGCGCGGCCGCTGGCTGCCCGCCCATACCGTTTTCCTGGACAACCGGCAGATGCAGGGCCGGCCGGGGTTCTTCGTGCTCACGCCGCTGCAATTGCAGGGCAGCGCCACCAGCGTGCTGGTGCAGCGCGGCTGGGTGCCGCGCAATTTCCAGGACCGCACCCAGTTGCCCCAGATCCCCGCGCCGGTGGGCTACACCGAGGTGGAAGGCCGCATCGCGGCGCCGCCATCGCGGCTGTACGAAGTCGGCGCCACCGGCAGCGCCGAGGGGTCTTCCCGCATCCGGCAAAATCTCGACCTGGCAGCCTATCGCGGCGAGACCGGCCTGGCCCTGGCGCCACTCACCGTGCTGCAGACGGGGGGCGCGAGCGACGGGTTGCTGCGCGACTGGCCCGTCATCGACGCCGGGGTCGAAAAACACTACGGCTACGCCGTCCAATGGTTCGGGCTTTGCGGCCTGGTGGCAATCTTCTATGTCTGGTTCCAAATCGTCCGACGCTTCCTTCGCCCACGCCGCCAGCCTGCCGCCTGACGCGCCCCAGGGCGCCCACCCGCTGGGCCTCACGGTGCACAGCCTGCCGCCCGCGGGCGGGGCCATGGCGGCCGTGCAGCAGTCGCGCCAGGGGCGCTGGAAGATGCTGGGCATCCTGCTGGTGTGCGCCGCACCCGTGGTGGCCTCGTACTTCACCTACTACGTGCTGCGGCCCGAAGGGCGGCGCAATTTCGGCGAACTCATCGCCCCCCAGCGCGCGATGCCGGCGGGCATGGCGACCACCGCTCTCGATGGCGCTCCCGGTCGGCTCGACCAGCTGCAGGGCCAGTGGCTGCTCGTGAGCGTGGCGCCCGGCGCCTGCGGCACCGCCTGCCAGAACCATCTGTATCTGCAGCGGCAGCTGCGCGAAAGCCTGGGCAAAGACAAGGACCGCATCGACTGGGTCTGGCTGGTGACCGATGGCGCCGCGCCGCCGCCCGAGATCCAGCCGGGCCTGCAAAAGGCCCAGGTGCTGCGGGTGGATGCGCAGGCGCTGTCCGCGTGGCTCGCGCCCGCCACCGGCCACGCGATCGAAGACCATCTCTACGTCGTCGATCCCATGGGCCACTGATGATGCGTTTTCCGGCGGGCCTGGACGCCGCCGGGGCCGCCAAGGCCAAGCGCGACCTGGAGCGGCTGATGCGCGCCTCGGCCTCGTGGGACCAGCCCGGCCGCACCGGAGCGCCATGATGCAGGACGCCCAGCCGCTGTACGACCTGGCCCCGCTCGCCCGCATGGTGCTGCTGGGCGCGGTGATCGCGCTCGGGCCGCTGGCCTGGGTGTGGCTGCGCAACCGCGGCACCTCGCGCGTGCGGCGCCTGCAGGCGCTCACCGTGCTGACCCTGTTCCTCACCTTCGATCTGGTGCTGTTCGGCGCCTTCACCCGGCTCACCGATTCAGGCCTGGGCTGCCCCGACTGGCCGGGCTGCTACGGCAACGCCAGCCCGCTGGGCGCGCATGCCGAAATCTCCGCCGCCCAGCAGGCCATGCCCACCGGCCCGGTCACGCACGGCAAGGCCTGGGTGGAGATGATCCACCGCTATCTGGCCAGCGGCGTAGGCATGCTCATCATCGTGCTCACCGTCGGCGCGTGGTGGCAGCGGTCGCGTGCGGCCAGGCGCCAGGGCCTGCCGCCCGCCCTGAGCCCCTGGTGGCCCACGGCGACGCTGGTGTGGGTGTGCCTGCAGGGCGCATTCGGCGCGCTCACGGTGACCATGAAGCTCTTTCCCGCCATCGTGACGCTGCATCTGATCGGCGGGCTGGTGCTGTTGGCGCTGCTGTGCGTGCAGGCCGTTCGCGAGACGCACGCTGCGCGCGGCGTCTTGCCCGTGGCATTGGGCCGGGGCCTGCGGGGCCTGCTGGTGGCGACCACTGTGCTGCTGGCGGTTCAGATCGTGCTCGGCGGCTGGGTGAGCACCAACTATGCGGTGCTGGCCTGCACCACGTTCCCCACGTGCCAGGGCAGCTGGTGGCCCGACATGGCCTTCGGCCAGGGCTTCGAGATCTGGCGGCCGCTGGGCCTGCTGCAGGACGGCAGCCACATCACCTTCGCGGGCCTCACGGCCATCCACTATGCGCACCGGCTGGCGGCCTACGCCGTGCTGCTGGCCCTCGGGCTGCTGGCCTGGCGCCTGCACCGTGCCGCGCTGCTGCCGGCCCAGGCGCGCTGGATCGCGGGCCTGGCGCTGATGCAGTTCGCCACCGGCCTGTCCAACGTGGTGCTGGACTGGCCCCTCGTGGCCGCCGTGCTCG
>NZ_BAAJYS010000143.1:0-9204 GCF_057543315.1 Acidovorax sp. KPB24-07 | reverse complement strand
GTCTGGAAGGCGATGGAGTCGATCACGCCGATGATCTCGCCGATCTTGGATGAGGCCTTGGAGATCTCGTCCATGGTGGTGACCGCGCTGGCCACCACTTCGCCGCCCTTGCTGGCCGATGCGCTGGCCGAGGTGGCCAGGCGCGTGGCCTGCGCCGCCGCTTCGGCGGACTGCTTGACGGTGACGGTGAGCTGCGACAGCGAGGCCGAAGTTTCCTGCAGATTGCTGGCCGAGGTCTCGGTGCGGTTGGACAGGTCGTGGTTGCCGGCCTTGATTTCGTCGGTGGCCGTCTTCATCGATTCGACGCCGTGGCGCACGTCCTGCAGCACGGTGCCGATCTTGTCCACGAAGGCATTGAACGACGAGGCGATCTGCGCCACCTCGTCGCTGCCGGAGACGGGCAGGCGGTGCGTCAGGTCGCCGCCGCCCGAGCCGATCTCGTCCATGGCGTCGCGCACCTCCGACAGGCGGCGGAACGACTTGGCGGTGAGCATCGCGCCCACCGCAGCCGCCAGCACGGCCAGCAGCACGATGGCCACGGCCAGCGTCTGCAGCACGCTGCGCAGGCCGGTGGTGGCCTCGGCCTTGTCCAGGGCCACGATCAGCGACCAGTCGGTGCCCTGCACCGGGCGGGCCTTGAGCAGCTTGGCGCTGCCGTTGAGCTCCACCTCCATCGGCCGCGTCGCGCTTGCGAGGGAGGCCATGGCGGCGGGGGTGAGCAGGGGCGAGAGTTCAGTCACCGGCTTGAGGCTGAGCTTGGCGTCCGCGTGGGCCAGGATCTGGCCGTCGCTGTTCACCACGAAGCCCAGGCTGCTCGGCGTGGGGCGGATGGCGGCGACCACTTCGCGCACGCCCTCCAGCGGCACGGCGCCGTTGACCACGCCCTGCAGCGCGCCGTTGCGCAGCAGCGGCGCGACGAAGGCCACATAGGGCACACCGGTGGTGGAGTCGCCATAGGGCTTGGTGACCGCCAGCTTGCCGGCCTGCACCGCCGCCTTGTACCAGGGACGCGCCGTCGGGTCATAGCCCGCGGGGGTCTGCGTGGTGGACTTGAAGGTCTTGTCTTCCCAGCCCACGGTGGTGATGGGAAAGCCGTTGGCCTTGCCCATCAGGGCCACGTAGCCCTGCGGATCGCCCTGTTCCACGACCGCCGCGGTGGCGTTCACGGCGGCCGCCTTGGCGGACACCCACTGGTCGATGGCCATCGTGTTGCCCGCCGTGATGGCGTTCAAGTCCTGCTCGATGGTCTCGAACGTGTTGGTGCGGGTGATGGAGTAGGTGGCGGCACCGGTCACCGCCAGGGCACAGACGACGGTGGCGGTGCTGATGACGAGGATCTTGGAGCGCAGAGACTGGATCATGGCGGCCTCGGAAAAAGAAGTCCTGCATTACACCGTAATTGCGTTACCAGTGCTTACAGCATCCTGGAATGTGTGTGGAAGCCGCACTACACGTCCGTGGGCGCATCCAGCGCCTTGCCATCCAGCACGGCATGTGCTCGGTTCCGGTCGATGTCGCCTTCCCACGAGGCGATGGCCACCGTGGCCACGCAGTTGCCGATCAGGTTGCCCACCGCGCGGGCGATGCCCATGAACCAGTCCACCGACAGCACCAGCACCAGGCCGATCGCGGGAATGGCCGGAATCGCATGCAGCGTGGCCGCCAGCACCACGATGGCCGAGCCCGGCACCCCGTGCGCGCCCTTGGAGGTCACCAGCGAGATCGCCAGGATCGTCAGCAGGTCCGCCATGGAAATCGGCGTGTTCGTGGCCTGCGCGATGAACACCGCCGCCAGGGTGATGTAGATCGAGAACGCGTCCAGGTTGAACGAATAGCCTGTGGGAATCACCAGGCCCACGGTCGAGTCGCGGATGCCCATGTGCTTGAGCTTGGCCATGACCTGCGGCAGCACGCTGTCGGACGACGTGGTGGCGAACACCACGGCCAGCTCCTCGCGCAGGTAGCGCAGCAGCTTGAACAGGCTGAAGCCCGAAAACCGCATGATCAGCCCCAGCACCACGGCCACGAAGATGAACACTGCCGCATAGAACAGTGCGACCAGCAGGCCCAGCTGCTTGAGCGAGCCGATGCCGTACTTGCCCACCGTGAACGCGATGGCCCCCAGCACGCCCAGGGGTGCGAGTTGGATGATGAGGCCCATCGCCTTGAACAGCACGGCGGAAAAATCATCGATGAGCGAGACCACCCGGGCGCCGCGCTCGCCCACCAGCGACAGCGCACAGCCGAACACGATGGAAAACAGCAGCACCTGCAGCACGTCGCCCGTGGAGAACGCGCTGATCGCCGTGTTGGGAATCAGCTTGAGCAAAAAGTCGCTGAAGCCGCCGCCCGCCAGCTTGTTGGCGTTGTCGGCATAGGCGCCCATGGCCGAGGCGTCCAGCGCCCGCGGGTCCACGTTCATGCCCACCCCCGGCTCGAACACGAAGGCCAGCACCAGCCCCAGGACCAGCGCGATGCTGGTGACCACCTCGAAATAGATCAGCGACTTGATCCCCACGCGGCCCACCCGCTTCAGATCCCCCGTGCCCGCGATGCCATGCACCACCACGCAGAACACGATGAGCGGGATCAGCATCTTGATGAGCTTGATGAAGCCGTCGCCCAGGGGCTTGAGCTGCACCGCCCACTGGGGCCAAAGCAGACCGACGATGACGCCGGCGATCAGGGCCAGGACCACCCGGCCGAACAGGGAACGGAAAAAGCGTTGCATGGGATCTCCGAGAGTCGTCACATTGGTTCACCAATCTTGCATACAAGAAATGTAGACATTCGCCGACCCGGCGGGTTGGGGGTTATCCCGCGTGTGGCGCGGGCTCCACGGAAGAGCGCCGCTGTCGGTTCGGAGACCGATCCGTGGAACCGAAGGCTTTCGATTGGTAACTATTAATCACCATGCGGGCGATTGCGTTCACCGATCTCCTGCCTATCATTCGCGCCTGCCAATGGAAGGCATGAATAACAAAGGGAGTGAAGCCATGAATGACATCGTGACAGTGCCGCAAGCCGCACTGCGCGCTGAACTGGCGCGCAAGCTCGCGCCCAAGTACGCCACACGGCTTTTTCAGCTGCGTGACATTCCGAATGTGATGCGGTCCCGGCAGGGGTGGCCGGTGGCGTCGAACTTGATGGAGCGGTGGTTCAACGGGGCGGCGTATCAAATCACCCCAGAGGTGAAAGCCAGCGCGGAGGGCCAGCGATTGAGTCAAATACCTTCTTCGCAACTTGCGGAAGATCTCGTGAGCATGCAATGGGCTCTTGGCTTTGCTCGTGTTAGAGATGCGATGGCAAGGCTGCAAGCCAATTGGGCAAGTCCAGCTGGATTGGCAATGTTGAAGCGCCGGGTCGGGGACCAGCTTTTTGTCCAACAGTGCTGGCGTCTCGGGAATTTAGCCCTGCCCGCCAAAGTTCTTGAAAATACTTGCCAGATGAACTTTCTTGTCTTTGGCCAATGGAGCGATCCGATGGACGACTTTTATGGGGCGATGGGAGAAGCACAACTCAAGGTGGCTGTGTCTGGAATGGTCTCTTCTTCAGGGCAGGGGCGGGTCACTGTGGAAATCGACGAATTGGGTTTTTACCTGCGGGATGCGTACGATTTCAATGACAGCCGATCTTTCATTTCTCAGCCTTTGGGTTGCTGGGGATTCAACGGCATGGAATGCGGCATTCGCACCAGATTGAATGTGCCGATTGAAGAAGTGACAGTAGACGAGGCCCCTTCATCCGTGCAGCGCTACAAGTACATCGTGCAGAACCAAGACTTTCGCCGTTGGAGAGAGAAGAATCACCGAGGCGGTGATTTCATGGTGCTTTCAAACGTGCATCGAATCAAACTGCCTTTTCCGCAGAAATTCTCTTGGTGAGCGTATGCAAATCGTCCGCAACCACCTGAAAAAAGTCTTTTGGCTGTCGATTTTTTTTAGGGCTCGTAAGCGGGCTCTGGCAGGGTTCGCAACCCCGCCTGTTTCATACCGCGATCAGTCCTCGAAAGGTCTACCGAGTCGAGTATTACGAGGCGTCGTACCTGCAAAGTCTCATCCACCATGATTTCAAGATGCCTGCATTTGCCCGGCTATACCGCATCCAGCCTGAAACCCTTCTTGGCGAAAGCAATGTGGCGGATCTCTGGATGAACGGGGAGCTTTACTGGTGGCTGAATCCGCCCGTCAATGCAGTGCAGGTCGGGCGCGACATCGTTTTCGAGAACGTACCGCCGGAATGTACGGATTGCCCCAGGCTGCCGGCGTCCGCCGTCATGCCCTGACCGGCGAGCCGCCGTCCTCTCTTCACCCCAGCAGGTCGTGCAGCGTCCGCGCCACCACCTTGGTGGCGCGCCGCAGGTCTTCCAGGTCCAGGCGTTCGTCGGCGCGCTTGGCGTGCGACTCCAGCACGGAGCGCGGGCCGGCGCCGTAGATCACGCCGGGAATGCCGGCCTCGCCGTACAGGCGCACATCCGTGTACAGCGGCGTGCCCATGGCCGGGATCGGCTGGCCGAAGAGTGCCTCGCCGTGCTTTTGCAGCGCGGCCACCAGCGGGGCGTTGCCCGGCAGCGGCTGCATGGCATTGGCCAGCAGCAGGCGCTTGATGTCCACCGTGATGCCGGCGCAGCCCGCGGCGGCCTCGGCGATCACGCGGCGGATGGCGGCCTCGACCTCGGCGGGGTTTTCCTCGGGGATCATGCGGCGATCGAGCTTGAACACGACTTTGCCCGGGACCACGTTGGTGTTGGTGCCGCCTTCGATGCGGCCCACGTTCAGGTAGGGGTGCTCGATGCCATCCACCTTCGAGGTGATCTGCTGGTAGCGGGCGTTCTGCGCATAGAGGGCGTTCAGGATCGCGACCGCGCCCTGCAGCGCGTCCACGCCGGTGTGGGGAATGGCGGCATGGGCCATCTTGCCGTGCACGGTCACCTCCATCTGCAGGCAGCCGTTGTGCGCCGTGACGACCTCGTAGCTGAAGCCGGCGGCCAGCAGCAGATCGGGCCGGGTCAGGCCCTGGCGCAGCAGCCAGCCCGGGCCCAGTTCGCCGCCGAACTCTTCGTCGTAGGTGAAGTGCAGTTCCACCGCGCCCTTGGTCGGTTTCGCCACGGCCTCCAGGGCGCGCAGGGCGAAGGTGAAGCTGGCGAAATCGCTCTTGCTCACCGCGGTGGCGCGGCCGTAGATCTTGCCGTCCACGATCTCGCCGCCGTAGGGGTCGTGCGTCCAGCCTTCGCCGGGCGGCACCACGTCGCCGTGGGCATTGAGCGCCACGGTGCGGCCGCCCGCGGCGGTGGCGCCCTCGCCATACGGCCGGCGCACGATGAGGTTGGTGATGGATTCCATGCCGTAGGCCTTGACCTCGGACTCGGGAACGGGGTGGCGCTCGGCCTCGTAGCCGAAAGCCTGCAGTAGCTCTGCCGTGCGCTCGGCGTGCGGTGCGTTGTTGCCGGGCGGCGTGTCGGTGGGCACGCGCACCAGCGCCTGCAGAAAGCGCACTTCTTCGTCGAAATGTTGGTCGATCCAGGCGTCCAGTGATTGGTAGGTGCTGCTCATGGGGTTTCGGTGGCCAGTTGGTTCAGAAGGTGGGAGAAGGCGTCGACGGCGAGCTGCATGTCGTCGCTGGTCGTGCTTTCCAGGGGGTTGTGGCTGATGCCGCTGTTCAGTCCGCGCACGAACAGCATGGCCTGCGGCATGATTTCGTGCAGCTTCATGGCGTGTGCCCGGCACCGCTGGGCATGCGGTGCACCGGCACGCCCAGTGCGTCCACGGCGCGTTCCCAGCGCTGCTGCCACGCGGGTGCGCTGGGCGCGGCGGCGGCGCGCATGGTTTCTTCCAGCGTGTAGTGCATGCCGCGCCGCGCGGCGATGGACTGCAGCGCAGCCAGTACATCGGCCACCAGCGCATCGCGCTGGGGATCGGTGGGGGCGCGCAGGTCCAGGCTGAACTGGCAGCGCCCCGGCACCACGTTGATGGAGCCGCCGGGCACGTTCAGCAGGCCCACGGTGCCCACCGAGTCGCCGTCGCGCGCGGCACGCGCCTCCACCGCGAGGATGAGTTCGGCCACGGCCGCGGCCGCATCGCGGCGCCGGCCCATGGGCGTGGTGCCGGCGTGGCTCGCCATGCCGTGCATCTCGCCCACGAAGCGCACGCTGCCGTTGATGGAGGTGACCACGCCCAGGGGCAGGTCCAGTTCGTTGAGCACCGGGCCCTGCTCGATGTGCACCTCGACGAAGCCGAGGTAGCGGCCCGGGTCGCGCTGCAGCTTCGGAATGTCGTCGATGCACAGGCCGGCATGCTGCATGGCCTCGCGCAGGGTCACGCCGTCGGCGTCCTTCTGGTCGAGCCACGCCGGGTCGAAGTCGCCGATGAGCGCGCCCGAGCCGAGGAACGTTGCCTTGTAGCGCTGGCCTTCCTCCTCCGAAAAGCCCACCACCTCGATGCCGAAGGGCAGGCGCCGGCCCTGGCGGTGCAGCTCGCGCACGCAGGCCATGGGCACGAAGATGCCCAGCCGGCCGTCGTACTTGCCGCCGTTGCGCACGGTGTCGTAGTGGCTGCCGGTCATGAGCAGGGGCGCATCGGGCGTGGCCCCGTGGTAGCGGCCCACCACGTTGCCCACCGCGTCCACGGCCACTTCGTCGAAGCCGCAGTCGCGCATCCAGTGGCTGATGCGCTGCGCGCAGGCGCGGTGAGCATCGGTCAGGTAGGTGACGGTGAGCTGGCCCTTCTCGGCAAAGCCCGGGTCGCTGTGCTGGGCCAGGGTTTCCTGCCAGTCCCATACGCCGTTGCCCAGTGCGGGCGCCACGCCGAACAGGTCGTTCAGGCGGATCTCGGCGATGCGGTGGATGTTGCGCAGCGCCTCGGCCAGTTCGAAGTCCGGTGGGTTGGTGAGTCGGCGCGCGAAGGTGTCGATGATGTCCTGCCGGGGCAGCCCCGTGCCGCGCGGGCCGCGCACCGCGAGGATGAACGGGAAGCCGAAGCGTGCGTTGTACTCGGCGTTGAGCTGCTGGATGCGCGCGAACTCTTCGGGCGTGCACTGCGTGAGGCCGGCCGTGCCCTGCTCGCGGGCCGACTCGGCCGTGAGCGCGTTCGCCACCATGGCCTTGCCCGCCAGTTCCGGATGGGCGCGCACCAGGGCCAGCTGCGCCTCGCGCGGCGCCTGGGCCAGCACGCGCACCATCGCGTGCTTGAACTGCGCGAGCGAGCGGAAGGGCCGCGCGGCGAGCGCCTGCGCGGCGATCCACGGCGAATGCTCGTACAGGCCGTCCAGCAGGCGCGCGGCCTCTTCGGGGGGGGCGGCATTCAGTTGTTCGAGGGTGAGGGGCATGGCGTTCACTCCGGGCAGGGATGGGCCTCGGCCCAGTGGCGTGCGATGTCGATGCGGCGGCACACCCACACGTGGTCGTGCCGCTGCACGTGGTCCAGGAAGCGCTGCAGCGCGGTGATGCGGCCCGGGCGCCCGAGCAGCCGGCAGTGCATGCCGATGCTCATCATCCTCGGACGGTCGTCGCCAGCGGGGTCGCCCTCGGCATACAGCGCATCGAACGTGTCCTTCATGTACTGGAAGAACGGGTCGGCGTGGGAGTAGCCCTGGGGCAGCGCGAAGCGCATGTCGTTGCAATCGAGCGTGTAGGGCACGATGAGCTGCCGGGCCGTGCTGCCGTCGGTGCGGCCGACCTTCATCCAGAAGGGCAGGTCGTCGCCGTAGTAGTCGCTGTCGTAGGCGAAGCCGCCGTGGTCGGCCACCAGGCGGCGGGTGTTGGGGCTGTCGCGGCCGGTGTACCAGCCCGCGCCGTGCACCGTGCCGGGCGCGCCGTGCCGCTGGCCCGTGAGCGCCTCGAAAATGGCCAGGGCTCGGCCATGTGGGCGCGCTCCACGGCCTCGGGCACGTTCTGGTAGTGGATCCACTTGAGACCGTGGCAGGCGATCTCGTGGCCCAGTTCCATGAAGGCGGCGGTGACGTCGGGGTGGCGCTGCAAGGCCGTCGCCACGCCGAACACGGTGAGCGGCAGGCCGCGCCTTTCGAACTCGCGCAGCAGGCGCCACACGCCGGCGCGCGAGCCGTATTCGTAGATCCCCTCCATGCTGATGTGCCGGTCGGGGTAGCTGGCCGGGTTGAACATTTCCGACAGGAACTGCTCGCTGCCGGCATCGCCGTGCAGCACGGCGTTCTCGCCGCCTTCCTCGTAGTTCAGCACGAACTGCACGGCGATGCGGGCGTTGCCCGGCCAGCGCGCGTGCGGCGGATTGCGCCCGTAGCCCACGAGGTCGCGGGGGTAGGGCAGGGTGGCGTCGTAGATCGGGGCGGCGGTCATCGGGTCCTCACGAAAGAGCCATGGAGATGTCGTTGGGGGGCAGCTTGCGGTCGAACATCAGGCTGTCCTGCACATGCAGCAGGTGCGCGTCCATCAGGCGCACGGCGCGCTCCTCGTCGCGCGCGGCCAGGGCCTTGACGATCTCGGCATGCTCGTCGTGCGAGTGCGCGGCCTCGTCGGCGCTCTGGTACATGAGCGTGATCAGCGCACAGCGCGAGATCAGCTCCTGCAGCATCTGTGCCAGCACCTGGTTGCCCATCAGCTCGGCCATGCGCACGTGGAAGTCGCCCAGCAGTTCGGTGCGGTCCTGCACGTCGGCGCCGTCCACGGCGGCCTTCTCGCGGGCCACGTGCTCGCGCAGGGCGCGGATGCGGGCGGGGGTGACCTCTCGCACGAAGGCGCGGGTCATCTCGGCCTCCAGCATGCGGCGCACGGCGAACACCTGCCGCGCCTCGTCGGCGGAGGGCGCGGCCACGAAGGCGCCGCGCGCGGGCGCCAGGCGCACCAGCCGCTTTTGCGACAGCTGGAACAGCGCCTGCCGCACCAGCGTGCGCGAGACGCCGAAATGGTCGGCCAGTTTCTGCTCCACCAGCTTGGCGCCCGGCAGCAGCCGGTGCTCGACGATGGCCCGCGTCAGGTCGCCGACGATGGCACTGGTGGTGGAGGTTTCCATCGGCGCATGATAGCCGTGGCTCAGCAATGTGTATACAGTTTTGGTGGACGATGTGGCGCCGACCCGTTCGGCCAGAATCCGGGGATGACCACCCCCAAGACCCCTGCCGCCGCCGGCCTGCCGGCCTTGCCCGTGTCGCCGCCGGCCAGCCAGCCGGCCGCGTTCCTCCGCCATCTGTACGACGTGGCCGTGCACGCCGCGTTGCCGGCCCATGGCCTGG
>NZ_BAAJYS010000142.1:0-9278 GCF_057543315.1 Acidovorax sp. KPB24-07 | reverse complement strand
GGGCCGCGCGGCGCGCCTGTTCGGCCGGCTGGTGGCCCTGATCGGCCCCACGCTGCAGCGCCCGGGGCTGGTGCGCGACCAGATCCATTTCCTGGGCAACTACTCGCTGTCCATCATCGCCGTGTCGGGCCTGTTCGTGGGCTTCGTGCTCGGCCTGCAGGGCTACTACACGCTGCAGCGCTACGGCTCGGCCGAATCGCTGGGCCTTCTGGTGGCGCTGTCGCTGGTGCGCGAGCTGGGCCCGGTGGTCACGGCGCTGCTGTTCGCCGGCCGCGCAGGCACCTCGCTCACCGCTGAGATCGGCCTCATGCGCGCGGGCGAGCAGCTCTCGGCCATGGAAATGATGGCCGTCGATCCGGTGCGCCGCATCCTCGCGCCGCGTTTCTGGGCCGGCGTGTTCACCATGCCGCTGCTGGCCGCGGTGTTCAGCGCGGTGGGCGTGATCGGCGGCTGGATCGTGGGCGTGCTCATGATCGGCGTGGACGGCGGCGCCTTCTGGGGCCAGATGCAGGGCGGCGTGGACGTGTGGAAGGACGTGGGCAACGGGGTGCTCAAGAGCCTCGTGTTCGGCGTCACCGTGACGTTCATCGCGCTGCTGCAGGGCTACCTGGCCAAGCCCACGCCCGAAGGCGTGTCGCGGGCCACCACGCGCACGGTGGTGATGGCGTCGCTCGCCGTGCTGGGGCTGGACTTCGTCCTCACCGCCCTGATGTTCAGTATTTGACGGGGCCGCACGCCCGCAACCCCTAGGAAACACACACCATGCAGCATTCCAAGAACGATATCTGGGTCGGCCTGTTCGTCCTGCTGGGTGGCGCGGCGCTGGTCTTTCTGGCCTTGCAGTCCGCCAACCTGCTCAAGTTGAACTTCCAGACCGGCTATCAGGTCACCGCGCTGTTCGACAACATCGGCGGCTTGAAGCCCCAGGCGGCGGTGCGCAGCGCCGGCGTGGTGGTCGGCCGCGTGCAGTCCATCACCTTCGACGACAAGAGCTTCCAGGCCAAGGTGACGCTGGAGCTGCAAAAGCGCTATGCGTTCCCCAAGGACAGCTCGCTCAAGATCCTCACGAGCGGCCTGCTGGGCGACCAGTACATCGGCATCCAGGCCGGTGCCGACGAAGCCAACCTGGCGGAAGGCGACAAGATCTCCTCCACCCAGTCGGCCGTGGTGCTGGAAAACCTGATCGGACAATTTCTCTATGGCAAGGCAGAGGGCGGCGGCAACAGCAGCAGCGCGCCTTCCTCCAGCACAGGTGGCAAAAAATGACGACAACAACGACCATGAAACGGGCCCTGGCCCACGGCAGCGCACTGGCATTGGGCGCGCTCTTCCTGACGGGCTGCGCCAGCGGCCCCGGGGCCAACCCGCGTGACCCGCTGGAGCCCTACAACCGCAGCATGACGAACTTCAACGACAACGTCGATTCGATCATCCTGCGGCCGGTCGCCACGGCCTACCGCGACATCACGCCCGCGCCCGTGCGCACCGGCGTGAGCAACTTCTTCTCCAACCTGGGCGATGCCTGGTCGTTCGTGAACAACCTGCTGCAGCTGCGCGGCGAGGGCGCGCTCAACAGCCTGGTGCGCTTCAACGTGAACACGGTGTTCGGCTTAGGGGGCGTGTTCGACGTGGCCAGCGAAATGGGCGTGGACCGCGCCAAGCAGGACTTCGGCCTCACGCTCGGCCACTGGGGCATCCCCACCGGCCCGTACCTCGTGCTGCCGCTGCTGGGCCCGTCCACCGTGCGCGACACGCTCGCGCTGCCGGTCGATGCCAAGGGCGACCTCGTCTCGTACGTGGACCCGGTGTCGGCGCGCAACTCGCTGTATGCCCTGCGCGTGGTGAACATCCGCTCCAACCTGCTGCGTGCCAGTTCGGTGCTGGACACCGCGGCGCTCGACAAGTACAGCTTCACGCGCGATGTGTTCCTACAGGTTCGCAGCCAGGAAGGCGGCGCGCCGGCCAACAGCGGCGAGGAAGAATACGACGACGGCGGCGGCAAGCTGCCCGAAGAGCCGGCGCGCTGAAGGGCCTCGGCCTTGGCGCGGCGCGGTTGCAGTTGCTTGCATCCGTGCACCGGACCGACGCATCCTGGCGCCGGCCCGACCCGAGAATGAACGAATCGAAGGGACGCCATCTGGGCGTGCCCGAGGAAGGAACGACACTGATGATGAATCGACGCACCCTGGGCCATGCCGCCCTCTGCACCGCCGCCGTGCTCTGGCTCGGCGCCCCGCTGTCCGCACTGGCCGCCGAAGAAGCGCCCGATGCGCTGGTCAAGCGCCTGTCGGCCGACGTGCTGGAAACCGTCCGCAACGACAAGAGCATCAAGGCCGGCGACGTGAACAAGATCATGGCGCTGGTCGACAAGACCATCCTGCCGCACGTCAATTTCCGCCGCATGACCGCCGCGGCCGTGGGCCCGGGCTGGCGCCAGGCCACGCCCGAACAGCAAAAGCGGCTGCAGGACGAGTTCAAGACGCTGCTGGTGCGCACCTATTCCGGCGCATTGAGCCAGGTGAACGACCAGACCATCACCGTCAAGCCCCTGCGCATGGCCGCCGACGACAAGGACGTGCTGGTGCGCACCGAGATCCAGGGCCGCGGCGACCCGATCCAGCTCGACTACCGCCTGGAGAAGACGCCCGGCGACGGCGCCGGCTGGAAGATCTACAACCTGAATGTGCTCGGCGTGTGGCTGGTGGAAACCTACCGCGGCCAGTTCGCGCAGGAGATCAACGCCAAGGGCGTGGACGGCCTGATCGAGTCGCTGGTGGCCCGCAACAAGGCCAACGCCGCCAAGGGCGGCTGACCGTTCGCCGGAGCCGATCGCGATGCTGGTGCTTCCTTCGGAACTGACCCATGCGCAGGCCAATGCGAGCTTGCGCATGCTGCTGCAGGGGCTCAAGGCCCACCGCGACGAGCTGCTGGTGGTGGATGCCAGCGCGCTGACCACGTTCGACTCGTCGGCGCTGGCGGTGCTGCTGGGCTGCCGCCGCGCCGCGCTGCTGGACGGCAAGCGGTTCGAGGTGAAGTCGCTGCCGGACGGGCTGCAAAAGCTCGCCGGCCTGTACGGCGTGGGCGAGCTGCTGCCGGCCGCCTGAGCCCTTCGGGCGTGGCGCCTGCACGGGCGCCGGCCCGTCCGTTGTCTGGCTGCCGCACCGCCTGGTTCGCACGCTGCCCCGTGCGGGCGCGAGTCGCCGGCCATCGCTGTTTTTCTTTCCCATCGCCTTGCGCGGGCACCGGTTGCCGGCACGCCGTAAAATCACCGGCTCCCATGCCCGCAGTCTCCTTCCAGTCCGTCTCCAAAACCTATTCCACGCCCAAAGGCCCTTTCCAGGCGCTTGACAACGTCAGCCTGGACATCGAGGAGGGCGAGTTCTTCGGCCTGCTCGGGCCGAACGGCGCGGGCAAGACCACCCTCATCAGCATCCTTGCCGGCCTCGCCCGTGCCACCAGCGGCCACGTGCGCGTGCAGGGCAGCGATGTGCAGGCCGATTTCGCCGCCGCCCGCCGCAAGCTGGGCGTGGTGCCGCAGGAACTGGTGTTCGACCCGTTCTTCAACGTGCGCGAGGCGCTGCGCATCCAGTCCGGCTACTTCGGCGTGAAGAACAACGAGGCCTGGATCGACGAGCTGCTGGAAAACCTGGGCCTGGCCGACAAGGCCGGCTCCAACATGCGCCAGCTCTCGGGCGGCATGAAGCGCCGCGTGCTGGTGGCCCAGGCGCTGGTGCACAAGCCGCCCATCATCGTGCTCGACGAGCCCACGGCGGGCGTGGACGTCGAGTTGCGCCAGACGCTGTGGCACTTCGTCGCCCGCCTGAACAAGGAAGGCCACACGGTGCTGCTCACCACCCATTACCTGGAAGAGGCCGAGGCGCTGTGCAACCGCATCGCCATGCTCAAGCGCGGGCGCATGGTGGCGCTGTCCACCACCTCCGACCTGCTGCACGGGGCTTCGACGAACGTGATGCGCTTCAAGACCGATGACGTGCTGCCGCCCGCCCTGGCGGCCATCGCCCGGGTGACCGGCCGCGTGGTGCAGCTGCCCGCGCAGGACGCGCAGGACATCGAGCGCCACCTGGCCGTGCTGCGCGCCGCGGGCGTGGCCGTGCATGACGTGGAGATCCGCAAGGCCGATCTGGAGGACGTGTTCCTCAACGTGATGGCGCAAAGCAGCTACCCCGACCCGGCGCGCGAGCCCGCGCCGCCCGAAGGACCCGAGGCCACGGCCGAAGGCGGGGTGCGCCTATGACCGGCTGGCAGACCCTGTTCTACAAAGAGGTGCTGCGGTTCTGGAAGGTGAGCTTCCAGACCGTGGCCGCGCCCGTGCTCACGGCCGTGCTGTACCTGCTGATCTTCGGCCACGTGCTGGAAGACCACGTGAAGGTGTACGACCGCATCAGCTACACCGCCTTCCTGATTCCGGGGCTGGTGATGATGAGCATCCTGCAGAACGCCTTCGCCAACAGCTCCTCCAGCCTGGTGCAGAGCAAGATCATGGGCAGCCTGGTGTTCGTGCTGCTCACGCCGCTGTCGCACTGGGCCTGGTTCGTGGCCTACGTGGGCTCGTCCATCGTGCGCGGGCTGGTCGTGGGGCTGGGCGTGTTCGTGGTGACGCTCGCGTTCGCACGGCCCGATTTCGCCGCGCCGCTGTGGATCCTGGCGTTCGCGCTGCTGGGCGCGGCGCTGCTGTCCACGCTGGGGCTGATCGCCGGGCTGTGGGCCGACAAGTTCGACCAGATGGCGGCGTTCCAGAACTTCGTGATCGTGCCCATGACGTTCCTGTCGGGCGTGTTCTATTCCATCCAGTCGCTGCCGCCGTTCTGGCAGACGGTGAGCCACCTGAACCCGTTCTTCTACATGATCGACGGCTTTCGCTACGGCTTCTTCGGCCAGAGCGACACGTCGCCGTGGCTGAGCCTGGGCATCGTGGGCATTGCCTGGCTGCTGGTCAGCGCGCTGGCGGTGCACCTGCTGCGCACCGGCTACAAGATTCGCAATTGACGACGCGACGACGCACCCACGACCCCCGAGCCCATCCATGACCGCCGACCAACTCAAAGACCTCATCGCCGCCGGCCTGCCTTGCGAGCACCTCGCGCTGGAAGGCGACGGACGGCACTGGTACGCCACCATCGTCTCGGCCGAGTTCGAGGGCAAGCGTGCCATCCAGCGCCACCAGCGCGTCTATGCCACGCTGGGCACCCGCATGCAGACCGACGAGGTGCATGCGCTGTCCATGAAGACCTTCACGCCCGCCGAGTGGGCCGCGCAGGGCGCCTGACGGCCTGTGGTTGGTTGCTCACTTTTTGATAGCTATATGCCCTAGTGTTGATTGCGCTGGCGGCACTTTTGACTGAAACACCGGGCTCGATGCCATGGACAAACTCCTGATTCGCGGCGGCCGCGCGCTGCATGGCGAGGTGCTGGTTTCCGGCGCCAAGAATGCCGCCCTGCCCGAGCTGTGCGCGGCGCTGCTCACGGCCGAGCCCGTCACGCTGCTGAACGTGCCCCAGCTGCAGGACGTGGCGACCATGCTCAAGCTCATCCGCAACATGGGCGTGGCGGCCGAGCGCTCGCCGGACGGCACGGTGCGCATCGATGCGGGCGCGCTCTCCACGCCCGAGGCGCCCTACGAGCTGGTCAAGACCATGCGCGCCTCGGTGCTGGCCCTGGGGCCGCTGCTGGCGCGCTTCGGCGAGGCGACCGTGTCGCTGCCGGGCGGCTGCGCCATAGGCTCGCGCCCGGTGGACCAGCACATCAAGGGCCTGACCGCCATGGGCGCGGAGATCCTGGTGGAGCACGGCTACATGATCGCCAGGCTGCCGGCGGGCGCCACGCGCCTGAATGGCGCGCGCATCACCACCGACATGGTCACCGTGACCGGCACCGAGAACTTCCTCATGGCCGCCACGCTGGCCGAGGGCGAGACGGTGCTGGAGAACGCCGCGCAGGAGCCCGAGATTTCCGACCTGGCCGAGATGCTGATCGCCATGGGCGCCCGGATCGAAGGCCACGGCACCAGCCGCATCCGCATCCAGGGCGTGGAGCGCCTGCACGGCGCCACGCACCGCGTGGTGGCCGACCGCATCGAGGCCGGCACCTTCCTGTGCGCCGTGGCGGCCACGGGCGGCGAGGCCCTGCTGCGCCACGGCCGCGCCGACCACCTGGACGCCGTGATCGAGAAGCTGCGCGAGGCCGGCGTGCAGGTGCAGGCCGAGCCGGAGGGCATCCGCGTCAAGAGCCCGGGCGCCGCGCAATTGCGCGCGCAGGGCTTTCGCACCACCGAGTACCCCGGCTTTCCCACCGACATGCAGGCGCAGTTCATGGCGCTGAACGTGGTGGCGCAGGGCACCTCCACGGTCACCGAGACCATCTTCGAGAACCGCTTCATGCACGTGGACGAGCTCGCACGCCTGGGCGCCAGGATCCAGACCGATGGCAAGGTCGCGGTGATCGAGGGCCTGGGCAGCACGACCGCGCGCCTGTCCGGCGCCACGGTGATGGCCACCGACCTGCGCGCCTCGGCCAGCCTCGTCATCGCCGGGCTGGTGGCGGACGGCGCCACCGTGGTGGACCGCATCTACCACCTGGACCGCGGCTACGACTGCATGGAAGCCAAGCTGCGCGGCCTCGGAGCCGACATCGAGAGGGCGGCATGAGCCGCCTTCGCCGCCCCCCGGTTCCCTGGCGTGCGGCGGCCGGGTTCCTTTTTTCTTCACCCCTATGACCATGATCACTCTTGCCCTGTCCAAGGGCCGCATCTTCGACGAAGCCCTGCCCATGCTGGCCGCCGCCGGCATTGCGGTGCTGGACGACCCCGAGAAGTCGCGCAAGCTCATCCTGACCACCAACCAGCCCGACGTGCGCGTGGTGCTGGTGCGCGCATCCGATGTGCCGACCTACGTGCAGTACGGAGGCGCCGACCTGGGCGTGACGGGCAAGGACACGCTCATCGAGCACGGCGGCCAGGGGCTGTACCAGCCGCTGGATCTGCAGATCGCCAAGTGCCGGGTGAGCGTGGCGGTGCGGGACGACTTCGACTACGTCCGCGCAGTGCAGCAGGGCTCGCGCCTGCGGGTGGCGACCAAGTACACCGCCATCGCGCGCGATTTTTTCGCGGCCAAGGGTGTGCACGTGGACATGATCAAGCTCTACGGCAGCATGGAATTGGCGCCGCTCACGGGGCTGGCCGATGCCATCGTCGACCTGGTGTCCACGGGCAACACGCTGCGGGCCAACCACCTGGTGGAGGTGGAGCGGATCATGGACATCAGCTCGCACCTGGTGGTGAACCAGGCGGCGCTCAAGCTCAAGCAGGCGCCGCTGCGCCGCATCATGACGCGTTCGCGTCGGTCATCCCCGCCGGCGGCTGACGTTGCGCGGGTGCCTCATATCGAATCCCACGCCGGCCAGGACGGGGCAGAATCCGGGCTGTGTCGAGAAAATTGTTTCTCGATGCATCTTGTGTTTCAGAAATCTGAGGTGTTCCATGTTCAAGAAAATCCTGGTGCTGGGCTGTCTGGCGCTGAGCGGCGCCTCGTTTGCCGCCGATGCCGACTTCACGCTGGTCAATCGCACCGGCTATGCGCTCAACGAGGTCTATATTTCGCCCACCAAGATGGACAAGTGGGGCAGCGACCGCCTGGGCCGCAACCAGCTGGTGAACGGCGCCTCGCGCAAGTTCAAGTTCGGCGACACCAAGCACTGCATCCAGGACATCAAGGTCGTGTTCACCGACGACGCCTCGGAAGTCGAGTGGGAGGGTTTCAACCTCTGCGAACTCGACAAGATCACGCTCAAGTACAACCGCAAGACGGGCGACGTGTCGGCAGAGACCGAATGAGCCCGGCGGCCCCTTCTTCCCCTTCGCGATAGAGATAGAAAAGCCATGAAAGCCACGCCTGTTCGTTTGCGTACCGATAGCGCCGATTTCGAGGCCGCGTTCCGGGACCGCCTGCATTGGTCCGCCGAGACCGATGCCGCCATCGAGCAGCGCGTGGCCGACATCCTGGCCGACGTGCAGGCCCGCGGCGACGCGGCCGTGCTGGAATACACGCGCCGCTTCGACGGCCTGCAGGCCGATTCCATGGCCGGGCTGGAGCTGTCGCAGGACGAACTGAAGGCCGCCTTCGAGGCCATTCCCGCCGCGCAGCGCGAGGCCCTGGAGGCTGCCGCTGCGCGCGTGCGCCGCTACCACGAGGCGCAGCGCAAGGCCAGCGGCGAAAGCTGGAGCTACCGCGACGAGGACGGCACGCTGCTGGGCCAGAAGGTCACGCCGCTCGACCGCGTGGGCATCTACGTGCCCGGCGGCAAGGCCGCATACCCCTCGAGCGTGCTGATGAACGCCATTCCCGCGCACGTGGCGGGCGTGGGCGAGATCATCATGGTGGTGCCCACCCCGCAGGGCGCGCGCAACCCGCTGGTGCTGGCCGCCGCCCATGTGGCCGGCGTGACGCGTGCGTTCACCTTGGGGGGCGCGCAGGCCGTGGCCGCACTGGCCTACGGCACGGCCACCGTTCCGAAGGTGGACAAGATCACCGGGCCCGGCAATGCCTATGTGGCGAGCGCCAAGAAGCGCGTGTTCGGCACCGTTGGCATCGACATGATCGCCGGCCCGAGCGAAATCCTGGTGCTGGCCGACGGCTCCACGCCGCCCGACTGGGTGGCCATGGACCTGTTCAGCCAGGCAGAGCACGATGAACTCGCGCAGTCCATCCTGTTGAGCCCCGACGCCGCCTACATCGACGCAGTGCAGGCCGCCATCGACCGGCTGCTGCCCACCATGCCCCGTGCCGAGATCATCGCCAAGAGCCTCACCGGCCGCGGCGCGCTGATCCTTACCCGCGACATGGAAGAGGCCTGCGCCATCAGCAACCGCATCGCGCCCGAGCACCTGGAGGTCTCGAGCCGCGAGCCCCACCGCTGGGAGCCGCTGCTGCGGCACGCCGGGGCGATCTTTCTCGGGGCCTACACCAGCGAATCGCTGGGCGACTACTGTGCCGGCCCCAACCACGTGCTGCCCACCAGCGGCACGGCCCGCTTCTCGTCGCCGCTGGGCGTGTACGACTTCCAAAAGCGCAGCAGCCTCATCGAGGTGAGCGAGGCCGGTGCGCAGACGCTGGGCAAGATCGCCGCCGAGCTGGCCTACGGCGAGGGCCTGCAGGCCCACGCGCGGGCGGCCGAGATGCGCATCAAGCCCTAAACACGGGCCACCTCCACGCGGGCCGCCCGCGCGGGCCCCTGCGCACCGCGGGTGCCGCCATGGGCGGCGG
>NZ_BAAJYS010000141.1:0-9284 GCF_057543315.1 Acidovorax sp. KPB24-07 | reverse complement strand
CAGCGTGGACTTGCCCGCGCCGTTTTCGCCCAGCAGCGCCAGCACCTCGCCCCGGGCGAGGGTCAGGTCGATGCCATCGTTGGCGACCAGCGGGCCGAACCGCTTGGTGATGCCGTGAAGGCGCAGCACGGGCGGCCCGGCCTCGGCCGACGGCGGGCGGGCGGCGGACTCACCCACGCAGCGTGCTCCGCCCGGCGCAGCGCGCGCGCATCACTTGGCCGTGGACTTGGGCTGGCTGTCGTCCACCTTCACGGTGAACTTGCCCGCCAGGATGTCGGCCTCCCTGGCCTTCACCTTGGCCACGACCTCGGCCGGCACCTTCTTCTCGAACGTGCCCAGCGGCGCGAGTTCGGAGCCCTTGTGCTTCATCATCGAATAGGGGCCGTAGTCCTCGGCGGCGAACTTGCCTTCCTTGACCAGCGCAATCGCGCGGTCCACGCTGGGCTCCATGTGCCACAGCGCCGAGGCCACCACCGTGTCCGGGTACTGGGCCTGCGTGTTGATCACGTTGCCGATGGCCAGCTTGCCCTTTTCCTTGGCGGCGTCGGACACGCCGAAGCGCTCGGCATACAGCACGTCGGCGCCCTTGTCGATCATGGCGAAGGTCGCCTCCTTGGCTTTCGGCGGGTCGAACCAGCTGTTGATGAAGGTGATGGTGAACTCGGCCTTCGGGTTCACCTCCTTCGCGCCGGCCATGAAGGCGTGCATCAGGCGGTTGACCTCCGGAATCGGAAAGCCGCCCACCATGCCAATCTTGTTCGTGCGGGTCATGCCGCCCGCCACCATGCCGGACAGGTAGGCGGGCTCCTGGATGTAGTTGTCGAACACGCTGAAATTGGGCGCCTGCGGCTTGCCCGAGGAGCCCATCACGAAGGCCGTCTTGGGAAAGTCCTTGGCCACCTTGCGCGCGGCCGCCTCCACGCCGAACACCTCGCCGAAGATCAGCTGGTTGCCCCCGGTGGCGTACTCGCGCATCACGCGCTCGTAATCGGCATTGGCCACGTTCTCGCTGCTCTTGTATTCGATCTCGCCACGCGTTTCCGCCGCCTTGAGCGCCTTGTGGATGCGGCTCACCCATTGCTGCTCATAGGGCACCGTGTAGATCGCCGCCACCTTCAGCTTGGCCTGCGCGAAGGCCAGCGTGGGCGCCAGGCCCAGGGTGGCGGAGATGGCCAGGGAGGTGCAGAACAGGCGGCCGGTGAAGAGGCGGCGAGAGGTCATGGAGCGTCTTTCTATGCGAGGAATCGATGCCGGGGTAACGCAATATACGTGCCCAACAGGGCTTTTGAAAGTGGATGCGGTGCAACGAAATTGATGGAAAGTCAATGCGATTGCGTAATTTGTTGTTTGCGTGACTATTTTTTGAAAATAAGAGAATAGGTGCTAGTCCTACATAAACATTGCAAGATTTTGTCGTATAGCATCCTCGCCTTTCGATAGGCAGGAAGTGTGTGATGGTGGCGATTAATGTGTCGGTAATGGCCGGTGGATCAACCGAGGAGCGCCGATCGGCGGATCCCATCACCGACAGGGGAGGACATGGCGGCATCGCCGCCCTTTGCCTCGTTGCCCGAATGCACCATGTGGCAGCCGATCCGGGCACCCTCGCACATCAAATGGGCTTGCAACCCAGCGAGGTACCCACGCTGCAGGATCTGGTCCGCGCGGCCAAGCACATCGGCCTGAAAGCCAAGATCAGTGTCACCACCCCCGACCGGCTGGCCCTCAGCCCCTTGCCGGCCCTGGCCATGGTGCGCAACGCGGCCGGCGAGGTGCGGGCCATCGTCCTGGCGCAATGCAACGGCCAGCGTGTGCTGCTGCAAGACCCTTCCGCCGGCCCCGGCGGCAACCGCCCCACCATCGAATCCCTGGAAGACTTCGCTGCGCAGTGGACCGGCGAGTTGCTGCTCATCACCAGCCGCGCCAGCCTGGCGGGCGAGCTGGCCAAGTTCGACTTTTCATGGTTCATTCCCAGCCTCGTCAAGCACCGCAAGCTGCTGGGCGAGGTGCTGCTGATTTCTTTCATGCTGCAGCTCTTCGCGCTGATCAGCCCCTTGTTCTTCCAGGTGGTGATGGACAAGGTGCTCGTCCACCATGGCGTGACCACGCTGGACGTGCTGGTCATCGGCCTGGTCGTGGTGGTGGTGTTCGAGAGTCTGCTGAACGGCCTGCGCGGCTACGTCTTCAGCCACACCACCAACCGCATCGACGTGGAACTGGGCGCGCGGCTGTTTCGCCACCTCATGCAACTGCCGCTGTCGTACTTCCAGGCGCGCCGCGTGGGCGATTCGGTGGCCCGCGTGCGGGAGCTGGAGAACATCCGCAGCTTCCTGACCGGCAACGCCCTCACCGTGGTGCTGGACGTGCTGTTTTCCGTCATCTTCATCGCCGTGATGCTGTTCTACAGCGTGCCCCTCACGTTGATCGTGCTGGTCAGCCTTCCGCTGTATTTCGGCCTGAGCCTGGCCATCGTGCCCGTGCTGCGGCGCCGGCTGGACCACAAGTTCGCGCGCGGCGCGGAGAACCAGGCCATGCTCGTGGAAACCGTCACCGGCATTCAGACCGTCAAGGCCAGCGCGCTGGAGCCTTCGTTCGCCCGCCGCTGGGACAACCAGCTGGCCGCCTATGTCAGCGCCAGCTTCAAGACGCAGAACGTCGCCGCCTGGGCGCACGAGGCCGTCAACCTCATCGGCAAGCTGGTGAACGCCGCCACCCTCTGGTACGGGGCCCACCTCGTCATGGACAACCAGCTCACCGTGGGCCAGTTCGTCGCCTTCAACATGTTCGCGCAGCGCGTGGCCCAGCCCATCATGCGCATGGCCCAGCTGTGGACCGACTTCCAGCAGACCGGCATCTCCATGGCGCGCCTGGGCGACATCCTCAACACCCGCACCGAAGTGCCGCCCTCCAGCGCCGCGCAGCTGCCCCCCATCCAGGGCCGCATCACCCTGGACGGCGTGCACTTTCGCTACCGGCCCGAGGCCTCGCCCGTGCTGGGCGGCGTCAGCCTGGACGTGCGGCCTGGGGAGGTCATCGGCATCGTGGGCCGTTCGGGCTCGGGCAAGAGCACCCTCACAAAATTAGTGCAGCGCCTGTACGTGCCGGAGCAGGGCCGCATCCTGGTCGATGGCATCGACATCAGCCTCATCGATGCCGCCCAACTGCGCCGCCAGGTGGGCGTGGTGCTGCAGGAGAACCTGCTGTTCAATCGCAGCGTGCGCGAGAACATCGCCATCGCCGACCCCGCCGCGCCCATCGAAGCCGTGGTGTACGCCGCCCGCCTGGCCGGCGCGCACGACTTCATCAGCGAGTTGCCCGAAGGCTACGACACCCTGGTGGGCGAGCAGGGCGGCAGCCTGTCGGGCGGCCAGCGCCAGCGCGTGGCCATTGCGCGGGCCCTGTTCACCAACCCCCGCATCCTCATCCTGGACGAAGCCACCAGCGCGCTCGACTACGAGAGCGAGGCCATCATCCAGCGCAACATGGCGCACATCTGCCAAGGGCGCACCGTGCTCATCATCGCCCACCGCTTGAGCGCCGTGCGGCACGCGAACCGCATCATCGTGATGGACAAGGGGCGGATCGTCGAGGCCGGCCCCCACGATGCGCTCATCCAGCGCCAGCAGGGCCTGTATGCCCACCTGTGGCGCATGCAGGACGGCAGCCAAGCCGCTCGCGCTGCCGAAGGAGCGATCGCATGACGGACACCGTGATCCCCAGCGCCGCCATGCCTTCGGATGCCCCTGGGAAGGTGCCACCTGCCCAACCCCAGAAGCAGCGCCATCCCGGCATCGAACTGCTGGGTCGCTACCGCGCCGTCTTTCGTGCCGCCTGGGCACACCGGGCCGAACTGGCGGGCCCTTCGCGCCTGGCGGACGAGCAGGCCTTTTTGCCCGCCGCGTTGAGTCTGCAGGAAACACCGGTTCACCCGGCCCCCCGGCGCATCGCCTTCGTGCTGATGGCGCTCTTCGCCATCGCGCTGCTGTGGGCCATCTTCGGCAAGATCGACATCGTGGCCGTGGCGCCCGGGCGGGTCATCGTGAGCGACCGCACCAAGCTCGTGCAGCCGCTGGAGAACAGCGTCATCCGTCGCATCCTGGTCAAGGACGGCGACCACGTGCAGGCCGGCCAGCCCCTGCTGGAGCTGGACCCCACCGCCGCGCGGGCCGACAAGGCCAGCTTCAACGAAGCGCGGCGGTCCGCAGATTCGGAATGGGTGCGCAGCCGGGCACTGCAGCAGATGCTGTCGAATCCAGATCGAACCAGTACGGGCGGATGGGTGTCGACCAACCGCTTGACGGCGAAAGACGTGCCCGGCGAGTGGAGCAAAGAAGAACTCACCGAGGCCAATGCCCAATTGGCTGCCGAGTGGAGCGACATCACCGCGCGGCTGGCCAAGCTCGCCGCCGAGCGCCAGCGACGGCAAGCGGAGATGGCCACTGTGCACGCCATGATCGGCAAGCTGGAGGCCACCGTGCCCATCGCGCGCCAGCGCGAGCAGGACTTCAAGGCCCTGGCCAACCAAGGCTTCGTGTCGGGCCACGCCAACCAGGACCGCACGCGCGAGCGCATCGAACAGGAGCGGGACCTGGCCACCCAGCAGGCCCGGCTGCAAGAGGCCCAGGCCGCGCTGCGCGAGGCCGAACAGACCCGCGGCGCCTACCTGGCCGAAACCCGCCGCGCGTTGAGCGATCGCCAGGCGCAGGCGGACTTGAAGCGCCAGCAATCGGGCCAGGAACTGGCCAAGGCCACCCAGCGCGAGCGCCTGGCCACGCTCACGGCCCCCGTGGCCGGCACCGTGCAGCAACTCGCCGCCCACACCGAGGGCGGTGTGGTGACCCAGGCCCAGGCGCTGATGGTGATCGTGCCCGACAGCGCCGGCGTGAGCGCCGAGGTGACGCTGGAAAACAAGGACATCGGCTTCGTGGCGCCAGGGCAAGAGGTGGCCATCAAGCTGGAGACCTTCCCGTTCACTCGCTACGGCACCGTGAAGGCCACGGTGGACAAGGTGACACAGGACGCCGTCACCGATGAAAAGCGCGGCGCGATCTTCCCGGCGCTCATCACCTTGAACCAGAGCCACATCGACGTCGACGGCAAGCCCATCCGGCTGGCGCCCGGGATGAACCTGACGGCGGAGATCAAGACCGGGCAGCGGCGGGTCATCGAGTACCTGCTCAGCCCGATCCAGCGGGCGACCAGCGAGAGTTTGAGGGAACGCTGACGGCACAACGGACGCACGGGACTGCCATCGGTTGCCATCTTCCAACGTGGCACAGGCAGCACTGCGTGTCCGCACCACGAAACACCTCCTGCGAGCCATCGCACAGCCGCGGCTGTGAGGCGATGGGCGTGGGTTTACAGATCCATTGACAGACCCATTGAAAACGAAAGGAATCCCGATGAGCAGCAACAACAACCAGAACGCCCCCGCCGTTTCGTGGCGCTTCCAGGGCACCCAGGGAGCAACGCCCTGGAAGGAAAGCTATGCCGAATCCACCCTTGCGGCGGAGGTCGCCAGCGCGATGGTGCTTCCTGCTGGCGGCACCGTTGCCGCACCCGCGCTCTCTGCCGCCGCGCAGGAAGCGCGGCTGACGCAGGCCTCCATTGCACAGGCGACGGCCACTGCGGCAGACACCGTGCAATGGAACCTGGAGGCGTTGCACTCGCGTGGCCAGAACGGCGTGCTGGGCGAACGAGTTGCCTCCGAGGTGGCTTCGCAGACCATCGTCAGCGTGGAGAGCATGCGCCCCTACGCCTACGAGTTGGGGGTGGACGCAGCACAGGACGCAATGCTCTCAGAGCGCACCAAGCCGCTGGAGTGGTCGGCGGGCGAAGCAAGCATGGAAAGCACCCGTCCCTATACGACCGACAGCGAAGCGCTGGCGATCTTCGAGTCCACCAAGCCGATGCAGCTGTCGGATGTGGCGGACGGTGCAGGAACGACCAAGCCGCTGGAGTGGTCGCCCTCCATGAGCAGCGCATTGGAGCAGCCCCTCGCGCTGGCACTGGAAGGCAGCGCACAGCAATTGCTGCAGGCCATGGCGGGCTTTGCGCCATCGGCGATGGGGACTGCGGCAACGGCTTCGGCGACCCAGGCGGTTTTGTGGAATCAGGCCCTCGCCGTAGGAGCACAGTCCTGAAGTGACACGTGCTTAACGCAGAGCTTAGATCGGATGCTCAGGCGTTGATGTCGCGGAATAAAAGGAGAAAGCGATGAGAGTTTTCGTATACGTCTACCAACGGAAGGGAAGAAATGCGTGATTACTGGATGACTCAGTCCCTGCTGCAAGTGATGGGCTGGGGATATGTCGCGGTGGTGCTGATCGCACTGCTGATTGCAGCGTGGGCGCCTCGACGCAATCCGCACAAGGTGGTGTGGGTGCTGATCGTTCTTGGAGTGGGTTCGATATTGCCGATCAAGAGCTATCAGCAGTATGAAGAGCAGAAACAGATGGGTGAAGCGAGAAAGCAGCAGTACGCGAAAGCCAAGGCATTATTTGATGAGCGGTGTAAAACGGCGGGAGAAAAAATTTATAAAACTATCGACAACGTCGATGGAATAAAAATTATCCGGGATAAATACGTCGGATCTGATGTTCCTATGCAGTTTAGGTTAAATAATCCATATGGTGGGGCTTGTGATGGTGATTCGTGTATAGCAATGTATTTGATTGATACCTCAATGGTTCCAGTTAATGGCGATGTCCGTTCTGGAAGGTATGAGCAGAATAAAAAAAAGAATTTATCAGTTTGTGGAGGTGGGCGAGGGCGAATCTTCAGAGTTGCGTAGGTATACAAAATTGAATTCATCTTCGCCTCTTGAGGTGCAATCTGTATTGCAAGGCAAAGCCCGCTACGGCGTGATTTTGAGCGATGTCTCAACACCAGAGGATAGATCTCTATGGATAGCGGGGGGGAGTATCAAAGTTATTGACCTCATGACTAGAGAGGTACTTGCAGAGCGAACAGGATATTTGTTGGATCCAGGGCAAGGTAGCACCGATGGACAACGCAGCCCTTGGGATTGGGCGCGTGTGCATGGAAATGCCTGTCCTTCCATTGCCCAGCACAATCAAGTATTTGTTGAAAAAGTAATTAGGCCAGTTAAGGGTGTACGTCATGAGCAATGAAGTGGCTCAATATTTAAAGTACTCTGCCGTTCAGATGGCAGCGGAAGCGTTTTTGGATAGGCCTGGTGATCTGGTAGCTCTTCTCAAAACAGGGAATACGCGCTCTAGTAGGTTTACTGAGGTTCAAGCGGCTCAATTCGATCAAAACTGGAGTTTGATAGATCACCGTACCAATACTGCTACTGGATTTTCAGGGACCTTATTTAAAAATAAGGAAACCGGCGAACTAGTGATGAGCCTGCGCTCAACCGAGTTTGCCGACGACTCGGCGCGCGACAACCAAGCGACGAACACGCTGGAGATCAAGGAAAAAGGCTGGGCGTTCGGCCAGATCGCGGACATGGAGAAGTGGTATGCGGACCTGCAGGCGAGCGGAAAGCTCGGTGCCACCGACCGCTTCACCGTCACCGGCTACAGCCTGGGCGGGCACCTGGCGACGGCGTTCTACCAATTGCGCGAAGAAAAGGGCGAGGCTGGGCGCATCGCCTCCACCTACACCTTCAACGGCGCGGGCGTCGGGCTCGTCAAAAACGGCGGCACGTTGAGCGCCGCCATGGACGACTTCACCGCCCATCGGGGTAAGGGCAGCAACGCGGCGAGCTTTGTGACCACCGAAGGGGCGCAGCGCTACGCGGAACTGAGCAGCAAGTTTGCAGCCGGCCAAGGGGCCCAGACGGGCGGTCCCGGCGCCATCAAGCAATCGGTCGATGAGCTGACCGCGCGGCTGGAGCAACCCATCGCCAGCCAGGCCACGCGGGCAGAGCTGCAACTGCTTCGCGACGCGTTGCGCCGCATGCTGTCCATCGCCAACGAAGCGCAGCGCGTGAACAACGGCATCCCCAATACCGGGGGGGGCGCCGCGCAGCCCGTGTCTCTCGCGGCCATCGAAGGCGCATCGCTGGACTACCAGTTGGCGGTTTTGCATGCCGCGCAGAACACCGCACCCTCGGCCGGTCTGGCGGGCAATACCTTCCAAGCCGTCGCGGGGCGCAATGCGCTGGCTTCGCCCAAGCCCAATTTCTACGACCTCTACGGCTCCAACTTCGGCTCGCTGGGCGACTTCTCGGCCGTCGCCAACTCGCAAATCCACTACGGCCAGCAAACCCCCATCTGGATCGAGGACCAGCCCTTGTACCGGGGTACCGTGCTGGCCGACATGGGCAGTGCCTCCTGGCGGGCCGGGGAAGCCAAGCTGCTGGTGGACAACTTCGGCCAGAACGACTTCGGCGACACCCACAGTCTCGCGCTGATCGCCGACAGCCTGTCGGTTCAGCAGACCCTGGTATCGCTCATGCCTTCCGTTGACCAGGGCGTGTTGAACGCTGCCCTGAAAGCGGCGTCGAACAAGCCGTCCTCGGCGGACAGCGGCGGACAGGGCAAGGCCGATGGCACCAGCCTGGAAAACCTCGTCAATGCCGTGGCGCACACGCTCGGCATCCAGGGCACGGACCTCAAGGGCAATCCGAATGGCGGTACCTGGGCGCGTATTGAGGCCCAGGATGGCTACAGCGGCCGGGATCAGTTGCACGCGCGGCTCAAGGCCATTGGCGACTGGGCCACCGAGAAGAAAGTTGCGGGCAAGCTCGTGCTGCGCGTTCCAGACTCCGGCATTCGTGCGGCGGCGCGCAACGACTTCGGCGCCCTGCTGGCGTTGCAGGACCTGAGCCCGGTCTGGATCACCGGGGCCGATGCTGCTGCCAAAACCGCTCTGGAGGCGGTTTGGAGTGGCACCCGTGCCGCCGACTACAGCGCTTGGCAGGCCGACAAGTCCAAGGCCACGCCAACGGGCTTTACCCACGAATGGATGAAGGATCGGTCGATCTTGCTGCAGGCCGTCGTTCTGCGCAACCAGCAAAACAACCAGGCACAGGAAGTGCTCGATGTGCGCGCGACGCCCGGGCAGGTGACCTTCTTCCACTACACCGATCCCGACACGGGCGAAGACACCCTTTTCAGCACCCGTGGCAGTCGGGAGAATCGATTGCCGGATCAGCACCTGATCTTCGGCAACGACAAGGACAACGTCCTCACCGGATACGACAACGCTCTCGGTGACCACCTGTACGGAGGCGCCGGCAACGACACCCTCACAGGCCTTGGCGGTGCCGACTACCTGGAAGGCGGCGCGGGCAACGACACGCTGATCGGCGG
>NZ_BAAJYS010000140.1:0-9331 GCF_057543315.1 Acidovorax sp. KPB24-07 | reverse complement strand
GTATTTATTGTGCTGGAGGCCGTTTTGGCCTCAGGCCTCTCCAGGGCGATTGCCGGTGCGGACCGCCCGCCTGCTCAACGCGTGGCCGCGGGCTCCATGCCCGTGCTGCGCACGATCGGGGCGGCCGCTGGCGATGCCAGGAAGCGGATCAGATGGCGCGCGGCATCCGCGTTCTGCGCGCCCTCGGCCACGCCAGCCGAGAAGAACACGCGCTGCTGCACGGCGTCCGGCAAGGGGCCGACGAATTCCAGCTCCTTGAACGGCAGCAATTCGCTCACCTGCTGAAAGCCCAGCTCCGCATCGCCCCGCAGCACCACCGCGCCGACGCGTTCGCTGTAGATCCTGGTGGCCTTGGTCTTCATCGCCTCGGCCACGCCCAGGCGCGGGAACAGTTCGTTGACCAGGTAGGTGCCGCTGGCGCTGGCGGAATAGGCGACCGATTGGGCCTGGAGCAGCGTCTGCTTGAGGGCCTCGGGGCTGCTGATGTCCGGCTTGGGCGTGCCTTTGCGCACGCTCATCCCGATCATGGAACGGGCCAGGTCGACGCGGCTGCCCGCTTGCACCTTGCCCTGCGCCGTCAATTCGTCCAGCCCCGAATCGGCCAGGATCACGATGTCGAACTGCTCGCCCCGCGCCATGCGGCTGGGGATGGAGTCGGGCGCGTTGCCGAGCGATGCGCCACGCGCCGTGACGACCGTGTGGCCGGTGGCCTGCTCGTACAGCGGCACCAGCTGGTCGTAGGCGGCCGAGAAGCCGCCGGAGGTGACCACGCGGATCTCCGCGGCCTGGGCAGCGGGCGGCGCGGCGCCTCCCAGGGCCAGCCCCAGGCCCAGGGCGGTGCCCAGCAGGGTGCGCAGCACGCGGCGCCGGGCGTTGCTGGGCATGGCCGTGGTGGGGGCCGGTGTGAGCGGGAGGTTGAGCGGCATGTCCTTTGTCTCCTGATTTTTTTGGGGGGAATGCGTCCGGCCTGCCGTCTCAGTCGGCGGTGATCTTGCGTTCGCGGATGATGCGGCCCCACTTGGCGTGCTCCGCCGCGATGAATTGGCCGAGTTCTTCGCGGCCCGTGGGGCTGGCGGTCTGTCCGTGCTTGAGCAGGTTGTCGCGCACCTCCGGCGTGTTGAGCACCTTGACGATCTCGGTGTTCCAGCGGTCCAGCAGGGGCTTGGGCGTCTTGGCCGAGGCCACGAAGGCATACCAGTTGGTGGCGTTGAAGCCCGGGTAGGTCTCCGCCACGGTGGGCACGTTGGGCAGGTAGGCCGGGCGGGTCAGGCCAGTGGTCGCCAGGGGAATGAGCTTGCCCGATTCGATGTGGGGCAGGGCCGAGGGCGGTGCCGCGTAGAACGCGGTGACCCGCCCGCCCAGCACGTCCTGCAGCGCCGGGGCGCCCCCTTTGTAGGGAACGTGCAGCGTGTCGATCTTCGCCACGTCGTTGAGCAGTTCTCCCGCCAGATGCGCGGCCGAGCCCGGGCCGGTGGAGGCGTAGTCCAGCTTGCCGGGCTCGCGCTTGGCTTTGGCCACGAATTCGCCGAGCGATTTGATGCCGGTGCTGGCGGGCACCACCAGCACATTCGGGAAGGCCACGCCCATCGAGATGGGCGCCAGGTCCTTGAGCGGGTCGTACGCCACCTTCATGAAATGGGGCGCGATGCTCAGCGGCCCGATGGAGCCGAACAGCAGCATGGACCCGTCCGACGGGCCGTTGGCCACCTGGGCATGGGCCAGGTTGCCCCCGGCCCCCGGCTTGTTGTCCACCACCACGCTCTGGCCGATGTTCTCGCCCAGCTTCTTGGCGATGATGCGGGCGGCGATGTCGGCCGAGCCACCTGCGGCGAAGCCGACCACGAGGGTCACCGGCTTCTTGGGCGGAAAGTCCTGCGCCTGGGCGGTGCTGGCGAGGGGGAAGCTGGCGGCCAGGAAGGCTGCCGCGATGAGGGGGCGTCGTTGCATGGGGTATGTCTCCGGGAAAGCGCCGCCGGGTCGTTGGCCCGGCGATCAAGGGCGCATCGTAGGAGGGGCACAATGATCCGTAAATTGCAATTTACGAAACGACTGTTGCATGCGAAGCATCAAATTCGACCTCAAGGAACTGCAGGCCTTCGTGGTCACCGCGGACCAGTCCAGCTTCCGCGTGGCGGCCGAGATCCTGTGCCTGTCCGCCCCGGCCTTGAGCCGGCGGGTGGAACGGCTGGAATCCGCGCTCGGTGCCCGGCTGCTGGAGCGGACCACCCGCACGGTGGAGCTGACCGCCATGGGCCAGGAGTTCCTGCACGAGGCGCGCATGGCATTGACCGGGCTGGACGAGGCGGTTCAGCGCTTCGGCGACCAGGTGCAGTTGCGCCGGGGCCGCGTGACCATTGCCTGCGTGCCGTCCGTGGCCAACCACCTGCTTCCGCGGGCGCTCCAGTCCTTCGCGCAGGCGATGCCCGATGTGCAGGTGCACGTGATCGACGAGAACGCCCAGCAGGTGCTGGAAGCCGTGGCCCGCGGCGAGGCGGACTTCGGCCTGAGCTTCACTGGTACCCAGGAGTCGGCGCTGCTGTTCCAGCCGCTGCTGCGCGAACGCTACGTGCTGGCCATGCCGCGCAGCCATGCCTGGGCGCAGCGCACCGAGGTGCGTTGGGAGGAACTGGCCGGCCAGCGGCTGGTGTCGGTCTCCAGCCGCAGCAGCAACCGCCTGCTGCTGGACCAGGCCATGGCGGAACTGCCGAATCCTCCCGTCGCCTGGTACGAATGCAACCATGTGACCGGCGCGCTGGCCCTGGTCGAGGCCGGTTTGGGGCTGGCGGCCTTGCCGCAGCTGGCGCTGGCGCCCGCGCATTCCCAGGTGTGCGGTGTGCCGCTGACCGGACCCGACCTGTGGCGCACCCTGGGACTGCTGCAGCGGCGCTCGCGGGAGCTCAGTCCGGTGGCCGAGGCCCTGCGGCAGCGCCTGCTGCAGATGCATGCCGTGGTCTGACGCAGCCGGTTGAATTCGAAGGGCAGGGGCGTTGACGGCCGGCGCGCATCCGCCGCCCTGATGGCATGGTGCAAGGCCTGCTCAAGCCCCTGCCGAACCCGGCGCCAGCCGCGCGGCCAGCAGGTTGGCCGTGTAACGCAGCCGGTCGATGTCCGCATCGGCACGAACGCCGCGGCTGAAGCAGCACAACGTGCCATACACCGCCCCGCCGGACAGGCGCACCGGCGTGCTCAGATGGGTGCCGATGGGGAACCCCGGGTCCGGCGCCTTGCCGGACGCGATGTAGGGCGCGGCATCTTCCATCCGTTCCGGCAGTCGGCCTTCGACCACCCGTTGGCACCAGCTTTCTTCGACCGGGTCGGAGAGGCCGGCTTGAATCGGCGCGAAATCGGGTGCGCTGTCCACGGCCATGATGGTGCGGTGGTCTTCCGTGAGCTGGGACACGAAGGCCACGTCCATGCCCAGCCGCGTGCGCAGCAGTTTCAGCACCTCCGGGACGGCGGCAGGAAGTTCAGGGTCGGCGGAGTCGCTGGTGGCGACCAGCAGCTCCGAAATCTTGACGTCGAGGTCGTCGGGGTCGTAGTCCAAAAGCATGCCTGTCAGTCTAAAGGCAGAGCCTGCGTGCGGCGGAGCACAGGGCCGAATGACACCATCGGCTTGAGAATTATTCTCATATACTGTGCTGCAGCCAGCCAGGCGCCAACCCGTGGGGTGCGGCGCTCCGAGCCAGCGCTTTCGTTTCCCAAATGATCCAGGTCTGCGCCCGTTCGCATGGCGCATCCGCTGTCCGGTCCATGGATGGTGGATTCGGCGTGCGGTGTCGTTGGCCCCCCGGGCCGCAAGCTGCCCGCGGTGTGGCTGGCCTGGTCTGTTGCAATTCCGAAGGAGGCTTGACCATGGCTGCCGATGCACCGTGCCCGGACACTGAAAACCCCACCGACGAGGAATACCGCCTGCCCTGCACCGAGGCGCTGCTGGCCAGCACGATGGCGCTCATGACGGGACACGCGCACACCGCCGAGGCCCCGTATCGCGATGCCATGGCCCGCAAGATCATCGTGAACCTGCAGGCCCTGTCGCAGATGCCGGGGCTGACCTCGCACTTTCGCACCATGCTGCGCAGCCTGCAGACCCACTGGACCCCGGGGCCGGAGCGACAGGCGGCAGCGCAAGAAAACCGCGACCCCGAGCCCCGCCCCCAGGCCCTGTGGCACGCGGCACCGGAGGCGGTGCAGTAGGCCAGCGGTCCTGCCGCACCTTTGGCAGAACTGGGCCGGACCTCGGGCCTCTTCGACTCAGCCGGCCACCTTGATCGCCAGGATCGCCAAGCCAAGCAGAACGAGCACCACGGGCAGAACGCGGGCCCGTGGCCGGGAGGCCTTCGCCGCGATGGCGATCTGGACCACTGCGACAAGGGCAAAGATCGCACCCGCCGCCACGATGGCATTGCCCGACCCGTTTTCGATGGCGTTGGCGGGAATGGACGGGTCCATCCCGTGCATGACGTCGTATGGATTTCGTGGCAGAAGCGCCATGATCAGCAGGCCCAGGATGGACGCTGCATGCAGGCTGATCCGCAAAGGTTTGTTCATGGGTTGCGGATGCATTTTTACCTTTGGCGAAATCGCCGCGATTCAATACACCAGCCGCTCGGGACGCACTTCCTGCAGGATGGTCGTGGCGATTTCCTCGATGCTCTTGGTGGTCGTGGACAGCCAGCGGATGCCCGCGCGCCGCATCATCGCCTCGGCCTCGGACACCTCGTTGCGGCAGTTGTCCAGCGCCGCGTACCGGGAGTTGGGGCGCCGTTCGTTGCGGATCTGCGAAAGCCGCTCGGGCTGGATCGTCAGCCCGAAGATCTTCTTGCGGTGCGGCTCCAGCGCCGGGGGCAGCTGGCGCCGCTCGAAGTCCTCGGGAATCAGCGGATAGTTGGCCACCTTCAGGCCGCACTGCATGGCCAGGTACAGGCTGGTGGGGGTCTTGCCGCTGCGCGACACGCCCACCAGGATCACGTCGGCGCCGGCCAGGTCGCGGTGGCTCTGGCCGTCGTCGTGGTCCAGGCTGAAGTTGATCGCCTCGATGCGGTCGGTGTATTCCTTGCTCAGGCTCACGTCCGAAAAACGCCCCACGCGGTGGTGCGACTTGGTGCCCAGCTCGGTCTCCAGCGGCCGGATGAAGGTGCCGAACATGTCCAGCAGCATGCCCTTGCAGCCTTCCTGGATGACGCGCAGCACGCCCATGTTGACCAAGGTGGTGAAGACGATGGGCTTCTTGCCCTCCACGTCCGCCGTGTGGTTGATCTGCCGCACGGCCTGGTGCGCCTTGTCCTCGGTGTCGATGAAGGGCAGGCGCACGTGGCGCGGCTTCATGTCGAACTGGGCCAGGATGGCGTTGCCGAAGGTTTCGGCCGTGATGCCGGTGCCGTCGGAGATGAAGAAAACGGTGCGCGTGTGCATGGGCAGGGGTTCCGAAGAAGGGGGACGATCCGTCAGCCCGCCGCCAGCGCGGCCGCGCAGGGCAAGCCTACAATGGCGCCCATTATCCAAATTCTCACCATGCACCCCGGCGGCCCACAACCACAACACCAAAGCCGAACGCCGTGCATGGGCGCTCGCCCGCGATTGCTCCCCCGGAGCGCAGGCGCAGACCCAGTTTCAACTTCTGGAGCTATCCCATGTCTGCACTCTTCAACGCGACCGCCCTGGTCGTTCCGTTTGAAAACCTGAGAATGACCGACGTCGAGTCGGTGGGCGGCAAAAACGCCTCCCTCGGCGAGATGATCTCCCAGCTGCCCCAGGGCGTTCGCGTTCCCACGGGCTTTGCCACCACCGCCCACGCGTTCCGCCAGTTCCTCGCCCACGACGGCCTGGCCGACAAGATCAGCAAGCGCCTCGCCGCGCTGGACACCGAAGACGTGCGCGCCCTGGCCGCTGCCGGCGCCGAGATCCGTGCCATGGTCGAGGCCCAGCCGTTCCCGGCCGACCTGCAGCAGGCGATCGCCGAAGCCTTCGCAAAACTGTCCGAAGGCAACCCCCAGGCGAGCTTCGCCGTGCGTTCGTCCGCCACGGCGGAAGACCTGCCCGACGCCTCGTTCGCGGGCCAGCAGGAAACCTTCCTCAACGTGGTCGGCATCGACGACGTGCTGCACAAGATGAAGGAGGTGTTCGCCTCCCTGTACAACGACCGCGCCATCAGCTACCGCGTGCACAAGGGCTTCGCGCACGACGTGGTCGCCCTGTCGGCCGGCGTGCAGCGCATGGTGCGCTCCGACCTGGGCGCGGCGGGCGTGATGTTCACCATCGACACCGAGTCCGGCTTCGAAGAGGTGGTCTTCATCACCAGCAGCTACGGCCTGGGCGAGACGGTGGTGCAGGGCGCCGTGAACCCCGACGAGTTCTATGTGCACAAGCCCATGCTCCAGGCGGGCAACAAGGCCGTGATCCGCCGCAACCTGGGCTCCAAGCTGGTGCAGATGGTCTTCGCCTCGGCCGAGGAGAAGGCCGCCACCGGCAAGCTGGTCAAGACGGTGGACGTGGCGACCGAGCAGCGCAACCGCTTCTCCCTGTCCGATGCCGACGTGGAGCAACTGGCCCATTACGCCCTGGTGATCGAGCAGCACTATGGCCGCCCAATGGACATCGAATGGGGCAAGGACGGCACCGACGGCCTGCTCTACATCCTGCAGGCCCGTCCCGAGACGGTGAAGAGCCAGTCCAAGGGCCAGGCCGAGCAGCGCTTCAAGCTGAAAGGCACGGGCACCGTGCTGGCGGAGGGCCGCGCCATCGGCCAGAAGATCGGCACCGGCCCCGTGCGCCTGGTGAGCGACATCGCCGAAATGGACAAGGTGCAGCCCGGCGACGTGCTGGTCACCGACATGACCGATCCCAACTGGGAGCCCGTGATGAAGCGCGCGAGCGCCATCGTCACCAACCGCGGCGGGCGCACCTGCCACGCGGCCATCATCGCGCGTGAACTGGGCATCCCCGCCGTGGTGGGCTGCGGCGACGCCACCAGCCTGCTCAAGGACGGCACGCTGGTGACGGTGAGCTGCGCCGAGGGCGACACCGGCAAGATCTACGACGGCCTGCTCGAAACCGAAGTGACCGAGGTGCAGCGCGGCGAAATGCCCAAGATCGGCACCAAGATCATGATGAACGTGGGCAACCCGCAGCTGGCCTTCGACTTCTGCCAGCTGCCCAACGACGGCGTGGGCCTGGCCCGGCTGGAGTTCATCATCAACAACAACATCGGCGTGCACCCCAAGGCCATCCTGGACTATCCGGCCGTCGATGCCGACCTGAAGAAGGCCGTGGAATCGGTGGCGCGCGGCCATGCCTCGCCCCGTGCGTTCTACGTGGACAAGGTGGCCGAGGGCGTGGCCACCATCGCCGCCGCCTTCTGGCCCAAGCCGGTGATCGTGCGCCTGTCGGATTTCAAGTCCAACGAGTACCGCAAGCTCATCGGCGGCAGCCGCTACGAGCCCGAGGAAGAAAACCCGATGCTGGGCTTCCGTGGCGCGGCGCGCTACATCAGCGCCGATTTCGGCGAGGCGTTCGCGATGGAGTGCGACGCCATCAAGCGCGTGCGCGGCGAGATGGGCCTGACCAACGTGCAGGTGATGGTGCCCTTCGTGCGCACGCTGGGCCAGGCCGACAAGGTCACCCAGCTGCTGGCCAAGCATGGCCTGAAGCGCGGCGAGGCCGAGCTGAAGGTCATCATGATGTGCGAGGTGCCCAGCAACGCCGTGCTGGCGGACGAGTTCCTGCAGTACTTCGATGGCTTCTCGATCGGCTCCAACGACCTGACCCAGCTCACGCTGGGGCTGGACCGCGACTCGGGGCTCGAGTTGCTCGCGCAGGACTTCGACGAGCGCGACCCCGCCGTGCTGTCCCTGCTGTCGCGTGCCATCGCCGCCTGCAAGGCCCAGGGCAAGTACGTGGGCATCTGCGGACAGGGCCCCAGCGACCACCCGGACTTCGCCGAGTGGCTGGCCAAGGAAGGCATCTCGTCGATCTCGCTCAACCCCGACAGCGTGATCGCCACCTGGCAGCAACTGGCCCGCTGACGGGCCCGGTCCGGCGACCATGCCCACGCGCCCATCGGCGATCGAGGAGCCCGGGGCCGGACATCCCTTTCCGCCCGACCTGCACGATGCCCGCCACCTCTGGCTGAAGGCGGGCCTGCTGCTGGCCTGGGCCGCGGTGTCCTTCGGGGCCTGCTACTTCGCCCGCGACCTGCAGTTCATGGTGGTGGGCGGCTGGCCGCTGGGGTACTGGATCGCGTCGCAGGGCGCGGTGCTGGTGTTCATCGGCATCGTGGCGATCTACTGCGCGGCGATGAACCATTTCGAGCGGCAGGACGCGAACGCGGTGGCCTTTGGCGCGGACACGCCGCCGTCCACCCCCGACGCGCCGGGCCCGGGCGCCCCCGGCAAGCCGCATGGCTGACGCGCAGCCGCAAGCCGCCTACGGCCGGCGGCTGCGCCGCATCCTCGCGCTCTACGTGGCCGGGGTGATCGCCTTCCTGGCCGTCATGGCCTGGGCAGAGCAGCGCGGCCTGTCGCGCCACTGGATCGGCCCCATCTTCCTGTTCCTGTCCGTCATGGTCTATGCGGCCATCGGCGTGTACGGGCGCACGACCGATGCCGACGAGTACTACGTCGCGGGGCGCCGCATTCCGCCCGTGTACAACGGCATGGCGGCGGCGGCCGACTGGATGAGCGCGGCCTCGTTCATCAGCCTGTCGGGCGCGCTGTACCTGCAAGGCTTCTCAGGCGTGCCGGGGCAGGCCGGCGGGCTGGCCTACCTGCTGGGCTGGACGGGCGGGTTCTGCCTCGTGGCGCTGCTGATCGCGCCGCACCTGCGGGCCATGAACCTCTACACCATCCCGGAGTTTTTTCAGGTGCGTTTCGGCGGGCGCTGGCCGCGCGTGATCGCAGCGCTCGCGGCCGTGCTGTGCTCGTTCACCTACGTGGTGGCGCAGATCTACGGCGTGGGCCTGATCGCCTCGCGGCTCACGGGCGTGCAGTTCGAGATCGGCATCATGCTGGGACTGGGCGGGGTGCTGCTGTGCTCCTTCCTGGGCGGCATGCGCGCCATCACCTGGACGCAGGTGGCGCAGTACGTGATGCTGCTGCTCGCGTTCCTCATTCCCGTCTCCTGGCTGGCCTACAAGCAGCTGGGCAATCCCCTGGCGCCGCTGGTGTACGGCACCCAGATCGGCAAGATCGCCGACATGGAGGCCCGGCTGCTCGCCGACCCCGCGGAGCGGCAGGTGGTTGCCGCCTACCAGGCGCGGGCCCAGGAGCTGCAGGCCCGGCTGCAGGATGTGGGCGCGGCGCTGGAGCGCGAGCGCGAAGCGGCCCGCCAGCGCATC
>NZ_BAAJYS010000139.1:0-9335 GCF_057543315.1 Acidovorax sp. KPB24-07 | reverse complement strand
TGGCGCTGCCCCTCGGGCCCCTCGACCAGCGCGCCCGCCCGTGCCGCGAAAGCCGTGGGTCGGGTCCAGCACCACGGTAAGGGGCTCACCCAGGTACGGCAGCACGGCGCCGTCGCCCCAGGCGATGCGGGCGCCGTCCACGCGCTGCTGGCGGTCCTGCGCCTCGCCCAGCTTGCGCAGGATCCAGGCGGATTTTTCCTGCAGCGCCGCATCCACGGCCGCGAGCGACACCCAGCCCGGCGCGCGCACCGCCAAGCCGTCCGCCCCCACCGTGAACCCGATGGTGCGCCGCCGCGCCCGCTGCAGCGCATAGGCCACGACGGCATCGCCCAGCAGCACCTCGCGGCTCGCGCGGGGGTGGCGGAAGATCGCGGGGCTGAGCAGCGTGCCCAGGGGAACGGGCGGCGCTTTCGCCACTGGTGAAGCGGACGATGGCGATGGCTTGGCAGGGTCTTTTGCTACCAAATCAGTAGCATCATCGGCAATCGAACCGCCGGCATCCGCGGCATTCGGCCTGGAATTCCTGGCACGGGGCGCGGAGGCAGGCGCAGTCGGCGGCTCGGCCGGCGCCGCGCCGCCGAACAGATCGAGCGCCAGCTGCACCAGCCGCTGCATCACCGGCCCGGCGCGTAGGCCTCGGGGTCGAGGCGCTGCATTTCGGATTCGATCCAGGCCTCGACCTCGCGCATCAGCTCGTCGGGCTTGCGGCCTTCGGTCGGGATGGGGCGGCCGATGGACACGTCCACCGTGCCCGGCCGCTTGATGAAGGCCTTGCGCGGCCACACCTTGGCCGAGGTGACGGCGATCGGCACCACGGGCACGCCCGCCTCGATGGCCAGCCGCGTGCCGCCGCTCTTGTACTGGCCCTTGCGCCCGCGCTCCACGCGCGTGCCCTCGGGGAACATGATGACCCAGGTGCCCTTGGTCAGCAGCGCGCGGCCCTGCTGCAGCACCTTCACGAAGGCGCGCGCGCGCTGGCCGCGGTCGATGTGGATCATGTCCAGGCTGCCGATCGACCAGCCGAAGAACGGCACGTACAGCAGCTCCTTCTTGAACACGTAGGCCAGGGGGCGCGGCATGATCGCCGGCATCAGGAAGGTCTCGTAGGTGGACTGGTGCTTGACCAGCAGCACCACGCCCTGCGTGGGGTCGGAGGGCAGGTGCTCCATGCCCGTGATGCGCGTGCGGATGCCCATGATGACGCGCGCCGCATCGGTGCTGAGCTTGAGCCACGCCCGCGCGATGCGGTAGCGCGTGCGGCTGCTGGCGCCGAACAGCCGCACCAGCAGGATGAGCAGCGTATAGGGCACCACGGTGATGCCCATCCAGAGCAGGTGGACGATGGAACGGATCAAGGCCATGGCAATCAGGACAAAATAGGTGTTTTCGGGCTCATGCCCTAGGAATATATGCCGTTTTAGCTATTAAATTAATAGCACATCAGACGGCGATGTTCAGGCCCGGCGCCGCCACGGCGGATTGCGCGGCCACGTGGTCGGCAAAGTCGGCCAGGCTGGCATGGAACTGCGTGCCTTCGGGCCACGGGCTGGGCAGCAGGGCATCGCCCGAGGCGACCAGGGTCGCTTCGGCGGCCTGGGCCGCACCGACCCGATGCAGCTGCGCACCGATGGCCGCGCCGGCCCGCAGATGCTCCACGCAGTTGCCGGCCACCAGCACCTCGTCACCCTCCACACCGTAGCGGTCGCGGATCTGCTCCATCAGGCCCGGCGCCGGCTTGCGGCAGGCGCACAGGTCGTCGGGTGCGTGCGGGCAGTAGAACACGGCGTCGATGCGACCGCCCACCGCCGCGAGCTTGCGGTGCAGCTTGGCGTGGATGGCGTTGAGCGCCATCACGTCGAACAGCCCGCGCCCCAGCCCGGGCTGATTGGTGGCGACGACGACATGCCAGCCGGCATGGTTGAGCCGCGCCACGGCCTCCAGCGCCCCGGGCAGAGGGGTCCACTCGTCGGGCGAAGCGATGAAGCTCTCGCCCGAGGGGTTGAGCGTGCCGTCGCGGTCGAGGATGGCGATTTTCATGGTGTGGGAGCGCCTGGTGAAAGACTGCGCCAGCCTACCACCAGCGCGGCCCCCTGCCTCAGGCCGCCAGCCGGGACAGGTCGGCCACGCGGTTCATGGCCACGTGCAGGCGCTTGAGCAGGCCCTGGCGGTTCAGGCGCAGGTCCAGTTGCTCGGCGTTGACCATCACGTCGTCGAAGAACGCATCCACCGGCGCGCGCAGCACGGCCAGCGTCTGCAGGCTGGCGGTGTAGTCGCCCGCGTCGAACTGCGCATCGGCCTCGGGCACGAAGCGCTGCAGCGCGGCGTAGAGGTTCTTTTCCGCCTCTTCCTGCAGCAGGTCGGGGTTGACGTGCGGGTCCACGGGACCGGCCACCTCGGCCTTCTTGAGGATGTTGCCCACGCGCTTGTTGGCGGCGGCCAGGGCCGGGCTTTCGGGCAGTTCGGCAAAGGCGCGCACGGCGGCGAGCTGCTTTTGCACCAGCGACAGGCGCTGCGGGCGCAGGGCGATGACGGCATCGACTTCCTGCGCGCTGTAGCCCTGCTCGCGCAGGCTGCCGGCGAGGCGGTCGTACATGAAGTCGGCCAATTTAGTAGCTGTTTCTGGATCGAATTCACGGGGAGAAAAGCCAGAGGCGTGCACAAACGTACCGCCTGCTTGTTTCTTGGCTTCCAACTCTCGCACCTGCTGAGCATCCCATTCACGTCGTTGAATGCCCTCATCACTGAACGCTTTGAAAGATCCGCTCAAAAGCAGTTCGAGGTCAAGCGGGAGGTCTCGCTCGATCAGCATGCGGATAACCCCCAGTGCATGGCGGCGCAGCGCGAAGGGGTCGCGGTCGCCCGTGGGCAGGTTGCCGATGCCGAACATGCCGACCAGCGTTTCCAGCTTATCGGCCATGGCCACGATGACGCCCACGTTCTCGCGCGGCAGCTCGTCGCCCGCGAAGCGCGGCTTGTAATGGTCTTCGATGGCGTGGGCCACTTCGTGGGCCAGGCCGTCGTTGGCGGCATAGTAGCCGCCCATGATGCCCTGCAGCTCGGGGAATTCGCCCACCATGTCGGTCACCAGATCGGCCTTGGACAGCCGCGCGGCGGTGTCCACGCACGACAGCAGGTAGTCGCGGGCGATCTCGCCCTCGGCCGAATCCAGGTCCGCATGGTGCGTGCCGATGCCGGCGAACAGCTGCTCGGCGATCGCCTTGGCTATTGTCCTAACGCGCTCCACCCGCTCGCCCTGCGTGCCCAGCTTGTTGTGATAGACCACCTTGGAGAGGCTCTCCACGCGCGACAGCAGCGTCTTCTTGCGGTCCTGGTCGAAGAAGAACTTGGCGTCGGCCAGGCGCGGGCGCACCACGCGCTCGTTGCCCTGCACCACCGCGCTCGCATCGGCGGGCGTGATGTTGCTCACCACCAGGAATTGGTGCGACAGCCGGCCATCGGCCTGCAGCAGCGGGAAGTACTTCTGGTTGGCCTTCATCGTGAGGATCAGGCACTCCTGCGGCACATCGAGAAACTCTTTTTCGAACTCGCAGATGAGCACGTTGGGGCGCTCGACCAGCGCCGTCACCTCGTCGAGCAGGGCGTCGTCCTCGATGGGGCGCACGCCGCCACCCACGCGCGCAGCCGCGGCCTGCAGCTGGCGCACGATCTCGGCGCGGCGCTCGGCGAAGCTCGCGATCACCGCGCCCTGCTCGGCCAGTTGCTGGGCGTAGCTGTCGGCACTGGTGACGACGACCGGGTCCACGGCCGCCTCGAAGCGGTGGCCGTGGGTGGTGTTGCCGGCGGTCAGGCCCAGCGCCTTCACCGACAGCAGCACCTCGGTGCCGTGCAGGGCCACCAGGCCGTGCGCGGGGCGCACGAAGCTCACGCTGGTCCAGCCGGGCTGCTCGCAGCCGGAGGCGAGCTGGTAGCGCATCACCTTCGGGATGGGCAGCTTGGCGATGGATTCGTGCAGGGCCTTCTGCAGGCCCTCGGACAGCGTGGCGCCGCGCACGGTGCTGTCATGGAACAGCACCTCGGCCTTGCCGTCCGGCACGCGGCGCAGCGCGGCCACGGCGGAGGCGTCGGCGCCCAGGGCGGCCAGCTTCTTGAGCAGCGCGGGCGTGGCGTTGCCGGTGGCATCCAGCCCCACGGCGACAGGCATGAGCTTTTGCGAGACGGCCTTGTCGGCGGCCTGGGGCGCCACCTCGGTGATGTGCGCGGCCAGGCGGCGCGGCGAAGCGAAGGCCGTCAGGCGCGAGCCCGGCGCGGCCAGCCCTTGGGCCTGCAGCTGCTCGAACAGCACGCCCGCAAAGGCGTCGCCCAGCTTTTGCAGGGCCTTCGGGGGCAGTTCTTCGACGAACAGTTCAACGAGAAGATTCGGATGGGTCATGGTGGTCTGTGTTCCTTCCTGATGCGCGTGCGTGCCTCAGGCCGCCTTCTTCTGCTGTTGCTGCTGCTGGTCGGCGCGGGCCAGGTCGGCCAGCACTTCGGCGGCCCATTCCTGGGGCGCCATGGGAAAGCCCAGCCGCGCGCGGCTGTCGAGGTAGCTCTTGGCCACGGCGCGGGCCAGGTTGCGGATGCGGCCGATGTAGGCCGCGCGCTCGGTCACGCTGATGGCGCCCCGCGCATCCAGCAGGTTGAAGCTGTGCGCGGCTTTCAGCACCTGCTCGTAGGCCGGCAGGGCGAGCTGCTGCTCCATCAGGTGCTGGGCTTGGCTTTCGTGCGCGCTGAACGCGGTGAACAGGAAGTCGGCATCGGAGTGCTCGAAGTTGTAGGTGGACTGCTCCACCTCGTTCTGCTTGTACACGTCGCCGTAGGAGAGGCCGTCGGTCCAGGTCAGGTTGTAGACGTTGTCCACGCCCTGCAGGTACATCGCCAGGCGCTCCAGGCCGTAGGTGATCTCGCCGGTGGCGGGCTTGCAGTCGATGCCGCCGACCTGCTGGAAATAGGTGAACTGCGTCACCTCCATACCGTTGAGCCACACCTCCCAGCCGAGGCCCCAGGCGCCGAGCGTGGGGTTCTCCCAGTCGTCCTCGACGAAGCGGATGTCGTTCTTCTTGAGATCGAAGCCCAGGGCCTCCAGCGACCCCAGATACAGCTCCAGGATGTTGGCCGGCGCGGGCTTGAGCACGACCTGGAACTGGTAGTAGTGCTGCAGGCGGTTGGGGTTCTCGCCGTAGCGGCCGTCCTTGGGGCGGCGGCTGGGCTGCACGTAGGCGGCCTTCCAGGGCTCGGGGCCCAGCGCGCGCAGGAAGGTGGCGGTGTGCGAGGTGCCGGCGCCCACTTCCATGTCGTAGGGCTGCAGCAGCGCGCAGCCCTGTTCGGCCCAGTACGACTGCAGCTTCAGGATGATTTGCTGGAAGGTCAACATGCGTGTGTCTGGCATGGCGGGGCCATGCGGTTGGTAGAGAGGGTTTGCACGCAGGCGCGCGCAAAAGCGGTCGATTTTACGAGGCGCGCCCGGCGCATCGGCCACGCCCGGCACGGGGCCGCCACGCCCGCATGCAAAAATAGCCGCCACCGCTTATGCATCAAGCGCTGGCAGCTATCATCTTCATAGCAATACACCGCGGTTGCACCGCGGGCGTCCACTCAATCCTGCCAGCGGCGCAGCACCAGGCTGGCGTTGGTGCCGCCGAAGCCGAAGCTGTTGGACAGCACGGTCGTCAGCGATGCATCGCGCGAGGTGCGCACGATGGGCATGCCCTCGGCGGCCGGGTCCAGGTTTTCGATGTGGGCCGATCCGGCGATGAAGCCGCCCTGCAGCATGTACAGGCAGTAGATCGCTTCCTGCACGCCCGTCGCGCCCTGCGAGTGGCCGGTGAGCGACTTGGTGGAGGAGAACGGGGGCACCGCGTCGCCGAACACCTCGCGCAGCGCGCGCAACTCGGGCAGGTCACCCACGGGGGTGGACGTGCCGTGCGTATTCACGTAATCGATCGTGCCGCCGCCCGCTTCGGCGATGGCCTGGCGCATGCAGGCGATGGCGCCGTCGCCCGAGGGCGCGACCATGTCTTCGCCGTCCGACGACAGGCCGAAGCCGACGATCTCGGCCAGGATGGTGGCGCCGCGGGCCTGGGCGTGCTCCAGGCTCTCCAGCACCAGCGCACCGCCGCCGCCGGCGATCACGAAGCCGTCGCGGTCCACGTCGTAGGGGCGCGAGGCCGTCTCCGGCGTGGCGTTGAATTTGGCCGACATGGCGCCCATGCCGTCGAACAGCGTGGCCAGGCCCCAGGAGAGCTCTTCGCCGCCGCCCGCGAACATCACGTCCTGCAGGCCGAAGGCGATCTGCTGCGCCGCCATGCCCACGCAGTGCGCGGAGGTGCTGCAGGCCGAGGTGATCGAGAAATTGATGCCCTTGATGGCGAACGCCGTGGACAGGTTGGCCGACACGGTGGAGCCCATGCAGCGCGTGACCTGGTAGGGCCCCACGCGGCGGATGCCCTTGGAGCGCAGCGTGTCCGCCGCCTCGATCTGGTTGGCCGGCGAGCCGCCGCCCGATCCCATGATGAGGCCGGTGCGGGGGTGGGACACCTGGGCGGGCGACAGGCCGGACTGGGCGATGGCGTCCTTCAGCGACAGGTAGGCGTACGCCGCGGCATCGCCCATGAAGCGGCGCTGCTTGCGGTCGATGAGCGCGTCCAGATCGATCTGCGGCGCGCCCGCCACTTGGCTGCGCAGGCCGAGTTCGGCGAACTCGGGCATGGCGCGGATGCCGGACTTGCCTTCGCGCAGCGACGTGGTCACTGCCTGCTGGTCATTGCCGATGCACGAGACGATGCCCGCACCCGTAATGACAACGCGCTTCTTCATGGTCATGCCGTGGCTCCCGCTGCGGGTGCTCCGTCCTTCCCGTCTTCACGCTTGAAAAGGCCCACGCGCAGGTCGTTGGCCACGTAGATCTCCTGGCCGTCGGCCAGCAGGCGGGCATCGCCGATGGCCATGACCAGCTTGCGCTTGATCACGCGCTTGATGTCGATTTCGTAGGTGACGAGCTTCACGTTGGGGCCGACTTCGCCGGTGAACTTGACTTCGCCCGCGCCCAGGGCGCGGCCCCGGCCCGGCAGCTGCAGCCAGGTGAGGTAGAAACCGATGAGCTGCCACATGGCATCCAGCCCCAGGCAGCCCGGCATGACCGGGTCGCCCTGGAAGTGGCAGTCGAAAAACCAGAGGTCGGGGCGCACATCGAGTTCGGCCCGGATTTTCCCCAGCCCATGCGCCCCACCATCGCTGTCGATGTGCGTGATGCGGTCAAACATCAGCATGGGCGGCAGCGGCAGTCGTCCGCTGTCAGGGGTGAACAGCTTGCCCTCGCCGGAGGCGATCAGTTGTTCATAGGAAAAGGAATCAGCCATTGTCAGTCGTGCTCCAGATCGGCGGTGCGCCCGCCGGATTTTGATTGCGCGCCACCGAGGTCTTTTCGGTGGCGGGGCATCCATTATCAAGGCACACGGAGGGCCGACTGTGACACAGGGCCAAGGGTGATTCCCTAATTTGATGAAAGCGGACCGCGCCGGACCGCGTCAGCGCAGGCCGCACGGGCGTGCGGCCGCGCGGATCGGGCCCCGGTCAGTACTGCCAGAAGATGCGCTGCAGGTCCTTGCTGGTCTGGGGCTTGGTCAGCGCCACGGCGGCCAGGATGCGGGCCTTCTGGGGGTTCAGGTCGTGGGCGACCACCCAGTCGTACTTGTCGTCGGGCTGCTCGGCGTTGCGCAGCACGAAGCCGTCGGCGATGCGCGAGGAGCGGATGATCTGCACGCCCTGGCCGCGCAGTTCCTGCAGCGCAGGCACCACCCGGTCGGCCACCGAGCCGTTGCCGGTGCCGGCATGGATCAGCGCCTTGACGCCCGAGCGGCCCACGGCGTCCACCGTGGAGCGCGGCACGTTGCCGTAGCCGTAGACGATCTCCACGGGGGCGAGCGTCTCGATCTCATCGATGTTGAACTCCGATTGCGCGGTGTGGCGCTTGACCGGCGCGCGGAACCAGTAGTTGTTGCCCTCCACCACCATGCCCAGCGGGCCCCACTGGCTGCGGAACGCCTGCGTCTTGATGTTGACGCCCTTGACCACGTCGCGGCCGCTCTGGATCTCGTCGCTCATGGTCACGAGGACGCCCTTGCCCGAGGAATCCTTGCTGGCCGCCACCGAGACGGCGCTCAGCAGGTTCAGCGCGCCGTCGGCCGACAGCGAGGTGCCGGGGCGCATGGAGCCCACGACCACGATGGGCTTGTCGGTGCGCACCACCAGGTTCAGGAAGTAAGCCGTTTCCTCCAGCGTGTCGGTGCCGTGGGTGATGACGATGCCGTCCACGTCGGCCTGCTTGGCCAGGGCCGACACGCGCTTGCCCAGCTTGAGCAGCTGCTCGTTGGTGAAGCTCTCCGAAGCGATCTGGAAGACCTGCTCACCCTTGACGTTGGCCACGTTCGCCAGCTCGGGCAGGCCCGCGATGAGCTTGTCCACCGGTACCTTGGCCGCGGCGTAGGACGCACTGTTGGTCGCCGAGGCGCCTGCGCCGGCAATGGTGCCGCCCGTGGCCAGGACCACGACATTGGGCTTGGCGGCGGGCTGGGCCGCGGCCACGACGGCCCAGGCTGCGAAGGCGGCGCCGGCCAGCAGGCGCTTCAGTTTCAGAGGGGAAAGCATGTGAGTCTCCGTAATGAATGACACTTTTTGTGCCCGCGGCATTTCCGCGGGTGCCGTATGGTAGGAAGCCGCATGGCGGGCTGTGGGGAATAATCGCCGGCCGGGTGTGACTTCCGGTCATATTCTCGTTTTCCCTCCCCTGCGATGAATCTCCGCCAACTCGAAGTCTTCCAGGCCGTCATGCAGACCGGCAACATGAGCGCGGCTGCCCGGCTGATCAACATCACGCCGTCGGCGGTGAGCAAGACCATCGCGCACGCGGAACTGCAACTGGGCTACGCGCTGTTCAGCCGGGCCCGCGGGGCCCTGCTGCCCACGCCGGAGGCGCAGGCGCTGTTCACCGCCTCCAGCCAGATCCACAGCCAGCTCGACGCGCTGCGCCGCACCGCGCACAACCTGCGCCAGCCCGAGGGCGGCCTGGTGCGGCTGGCGGCGATTCCGTCCGTCACGCACGAATTCCTGCCCGCGGTGTTGGAGCGCCATGCCCAGCAATCGCCCCGGGTGCGCGTGGAAGTGCGCACCCTGCACCAGGACCAGATGGCGCAGGCGCTGCTCACCCGCTCGGTGGATTTCGCGCTGGGCTTCTACGATCACCCGCACCCGCAGCTGGAGAGCAGCATCCTGGTGAGCGGGCCGCTGTTCATCGCCGTGGCGCGGGACATCTGGCTGCGCGCGGTGCGGCTGAACCGGTC
>NZ_BAAJYS010000138.1:0-9540 GCF_057543315.1 Acidovorax sp. KPB24-07 | reverse complement strand
CGCCAGCAGCGCGCGCGTGGCGTCGTGCTGCGGCGCGCCGAACACCTTCCACACCTCGCCCTGCTCGGCGATGCGGCCCTGCTCCAGCACCAGCACCTGGTCGGCAATCTCGCGGATCACGCTCATCTCGTGCGTGATGAGGATGACGGTGATGCCCAGCCGCCGGTTGATGTCGCGCAGCAGCTGCAGGATGGCATGCGTGGTCTCCGGGTCCAGCGCCGAGGTGGCCTCGTCGCACAGCAGGATCTCCGGCGCCGTGGCCAGCGCCCGGGCAATGCCCACGCGCTGCTTTTGCCCACCCGACAGGCGCGCGGGGTAGGTGCGGTGCTTGTCCGAGAGGCCCACCAGGGCCAGCAGCTCCTCGACCCGCTGGTGGATGGCGGCGGGCCGCCAGCCGGCCACGCGCAGCGGCAGGGCCACATTGTCGTACACCGTCTTGGCGGCCAGCAGGTTGAAGTGCTGGAAGATCATGCCGATGCGCCGGCGCAAGGCCACCAGGCCGTCGTCGTCCAGCGTGGCGATGTCGGTGCCATCCACCCGCACGCGGCCCGAGGTGGGCGACTCCAGCCGGTTGATGGTGCGCAGCAGGCTCGACTTGCCCGCGCCGCTGCGCCCGATGATGCCGAAGATGCTGCCGGCGGGGATCTGGAGGCTGATGTCCTCCAGCGCCGCCACCGGCCCGGCGGACGACGCGTACACCTTGCCGAGCTGCTCGAAGATCACGGAGCCTGATGCAGCGCCGGCCTCCGCCGATGGCGCAGGCGGCGGTGCCTCCCCGGCGCGGGGCTGCGGTGCCCCGGCAGGCGCCGTGGCGGGGGAGGGTGCCGTGCCGGCAGCGCTGCGCCAGACGGGGGAAGGGGAGGCAGCGGTCAGGCTCATGGCGTCTTCCAGGGCAGCGTGTACAGCTTGGGGTCGTTGTTGAAGCGCGCGGACACCACCTCGCGCACCTTGGGCGACTGCTGGAACAGCTGCACGAAGCGGGCGATCTTCGGGTCCTGCACCTTGTCCTTGCGCGCGACGAAGCCCATGGCGTAGAACGAGTCGTCGATGCCGGAGTACAGCAGCGCGCGGCTGGCCTGCTCCTTCTTGCCGGCGTTGACGAAGTAGCTGGGCCACACCACGGCCAGGTCCACGTCCTGCAGCGAGTGGATGAGCTGCGGGCCCTCGATCTCGTAGAAGCGCAGCTTCTTCGGGTTCTCGACCACGTCGTTCACGCTGGCGCCCACGGCATTGCCCTGGCGCAGCTTGATGAGGCCGGCCTTCTGCAGCAGGAGCAGCCCGCGTCCCTGGTTCACTGGGTCGTTCGCCACCGACACCTTGGCGCCCTCGGGCACGTCCTGCAGCCGCTGGATGCGGTTGGAGTAGATGCCGATGTTCTGCAGCAGGCCCAGGCCCACCAGCTGCAGCTGGTAGCCGCGCTCCTTGATGGCGTTGTTCAGGAACGCCTGGTGCTGGAAGAAGTTCAGGTCGATGTCGCCGTTGTTCACCGCCTCGTTGGGCAGCGTCCAGTCGGTGAACTCGACCAGCTTCACCTCCAGGCCCTGGGCCTTGGCCTCGGCCACCACGGCCTCGACCGCGTCGGAGGTGACGCCGGGCGTGGAGCCGATGCGGATCACGTCGGCCGCGTGCGCTGTGAGGGCGGATGCGGCCAGCAGCCAGCCCAGGGCGGCGGCCTTGAAGGGGAAGAAGCGGGGCGCGCGCATCATTGCTGCGTCCAGGCCAGCACGTACAGGCGCTTGTCGCCCGCGAAGGCGCGGTCGATGGCGGCCTTCACCGCGTCGGAGTTCTGGAACACCTTCACGAACTTCTGGATCGCCGGGTCCTGCGTGCGGCTGGCTTTGACCACGAACTGGATGGCGAAGCGCGCGTCTTCCACGCCCGAATACGCCAGCCCGCTGGACGGATCGAACGCCTTCGACGCCACGATGAAGTGCGGGTAGCCCTGGGCGATGTCCACATCGCCGGTGATGCGCACCAGCTGCGGGCCTTCCACCTCGACGAACTTCAGCTTCCTGGGGTTCTGCACGATGTCGTCCACCGTGCCGACGAAGCCCACGCCGGGCTTGAGCTGTATGAGCCCCGCCTTTTGCAGCAGCAGCAGGCCGCGGCCCTGGTTCACCGGGTCGTTGGCCAGGCCGACCTTGCCGCCCACCGGCACCTCGTTGATGGTCTTGTGCTTGAGCGAATACAGGCCGATGTTGGCGAGGAAGCTCGTGCCGGCGCTGGCCAGCTTGAAACCGTTCTTCTGGATCGCGTTATCGAGGAAAGGCTGGTGCTGGAAGAAGTTGATGTCCAGGTCGCCCGAGTCCACCGCCACGTTGGGCGTGGTCCAGTCGGTGAACTCGGTCACCGTGACGTCGATGCCCTGCGCCTTGGCGTCCTTGGCGGCGGCCGCGATGGCGTCGGCATAAACGCCCGGCAGCACGCCGATGCGCAGCTTGTCGGCCGCATGGGCGGGCAGGGCGCCCAGCACGGAGAGGGCGAGGAGGGGGGCGAGGAGGAAGCGATGGAGTGGCATGTCAGGGGCCGCGAAAGGCGGTCGTTGGGGTGGGAGGAATCGAAGGTGAGAAAGGCGTCGGGGGCGTCGGGGGGGGGGCGAGTTCAGGGATGCGTCAATGCGCGGCCTTGGCGAGCCATGGCAGGCTGTAAAGCCGCTCATTGCCGGCGAAGGATTTGCCGATCTGCGCACGCACGGCGGGCGAGTCTTGATAGACCTTCACGAAGCGCTGGATGCGCGGGTCCTGCGCGTTGTCCTGGCGCGCGACGAAGCGGATGGCGTAGGCCAGATCGTCGATGCCCGAATACAGCAACGCGCTGCCTGCCACCTGGGGCTTGCCGGCATTGACGTAGTGCGCCGGGTAGCCCTGCGCCAGGTCCAGGTCGTCGAGGGCGCGCACCAGTTGCGGGCCTTCGATCTCGGCAAAGCGCAGCTTTTTCGGGTTGGCCACGATGTCGTTCACGCTGCCGCGCGCGCCCACCCCGGGTTTGAGCTGAATGAGGCCGGCCTTTTCCAGCAACAGCAGGCCGCGGCCCTGGTTCACCGGGTCGTTGGCCACGCCCACGCGGGCGCCGTCCTTCAGGTCGGCAAAGCGCTGCACCTTGAGCGAATACAGGCCGATGTTGGGCAGCAGCCCCGTGGCCACGCTGACGAAGGCATAGCCGCGCTCGCGGATGGCGTTGTCCAGAAAGGCCTGGTGCTGGAAGTAATTGAGGTCGATGTCGCCCGCGGCCAGCGCGGTGTTGGGCGCGGTCCAGTCGGTGAATTCGATGACCTTCACGTCCAGCCCCTGCTGGCGCGCCTCCTGCGCGGCGACCTGCACGGAATCGGCCAGCGAACCGGGCGTGACGCCGATGCGCAGCGGTGGCGCGGGTGTTTGCGCGGTTGCCGTCGCAGCAGCGAAGGCCGCGAGCCAGGAAAGAAGGCGTTGAACCAGGCGTTTCATGGCTGTGCTTCCAGGGCGGGATGGGGTTGGGGCGGCCGGTGGGCGGCGGCGCTGGGGGCCTGGCGCCGGAAGGCCTGGGCCGCATGCCGGGCCGGCAGCCGGTCGCCTTCGCCGAAGAGGCGGCTGCGCAGCGTGCCCTCGGCGTATTCGGTCTTGTAGACGCCCCGGCTTTGCAGCTCAGGGATCACGAGGTCGATGAAGTCTTCGTAGCTCTCCGGCACCACGGTGCGGCTCAGGTTGAAGCCGTCCACGCCGGTCTCGGCCACCCACGACTGCAACTCGTCCGCCACCTGCTGCGCATCGCCCACGATGGCGGGGTAGCGGCCGCCCAGCGAGAAGAGTTCGAGCAGCTTGCGGCGCGTCCAGCCGTGCTGCTGGGCCGTGCGGCTGGCCGATTCGATGGCGTTGCCGGGCGAGTAGTCGACGGGCGCGTCCAGGTCGTACTGCGCGAAGTCGATGCCCGTGCTGGCGGCGAAATGCGCCAAACCCGCCTCGCGGCTGGCGTAGCGCAGGTAGTCCGCGTGCTTCTCGCGCGCCTCGGCCTCGGTGCGGCCCACCACCACCGCCGCGCCCACGAAGACCTTCACGTCATCGGGCCGGCGGCCGGCCCGCACCAGTTGCTCGCGCAGGGCCTGCACGGTCTTGCGCGCAGCCTCTTTGTTGGGGGGTGAGATGAACACGCACTCGGCATGGCGCGCGGCGAACTGCTGGCCCCGGCCCGAGCTGCCGGCCTGGAACAGCACCGGCGTGCGCTGCGGCGAGGGCTCGCTGAGGTGGTAGCCCTCCACATCGAAATAGCGGCCGTGGTGCTGCACTGGGTGCACACGCGCCGGGTCGGCAAACACGCGTGCGGCCTTGTCGCGGCGCACCGCGCCGTCTTCCCAGCTGCCCTCCCACAGCTGGTAGAGCACCTCCAGGTATTCGTCGGCGCGCTCGTAGCGCTCATCGTGCGGCAACTGCTGCGGCTGGCCCATGGCGCGCGCGGCACTGTCGAGGTAGCCGGTCACCACGTTCCAGCCGATGCGGCCTTGGGTCAGGTGGTCCAGCGTGGAGAAGCGCCGCGCCAGCAGGTAGGGCGCCTCGTACGACAGGTTCACCGTCACGCCGAAGCCCAGGTGCTGCGTGGCGGCGGCCATGGCCGGCACCAGCAGCAGCGGGTCGTTCACCGGCAGCTGGATGGATTCGCGCAGCGGCACGTCCACGTTGCCCTGGTACACGTCGTAGGTGCCCACAATGTCGGCCAGGAACAGGCCGTCGAACAGGCCTCGCTCCAGCGTGCGGGCCAGATCGGTCCAGTAGGCCAGCGTGCGGTAGTCGGTGCTGCGGTCGCGCGGATGCGTCCACAGGCCGTGGTTGATGTGGCCCACGCAGTTCATGTTGAACGCGTTGAGCAGGATGTGGCGCTTCGCTTGTGTCACGGTCGGTCCTTGTGCCGGTCTCAGCGCTTCAGCCAGGTCAGGCGGTAGAGCTTGGAATCGTTCAGGTAGAAGGCGTGGATCGCCTTGCGCACGGCGTCGGAGTTTTGGTAGATGGTCAGGAACTGCGCGATGCGCGGGTCCGCCGCCTTGTCCTTGCGCGCCACGAACTGGATGGCCCAGGAGTCGTCCTCATAGCTGGTGTAGGCCAGCCCCCGGGTCGCATCGAACGCCTTCGACGGAATGATGAAATAAGGAAAGCCCTGCGCCAGGTCCACGTCCTGCGTGGCGCGCACCAGTTGCGGGCCTTCGATTTCGATGAACTGCAGGTTCTTCGGGTTGGAGCGGATGTCGGCCTGCGTGCCCAGCAGTCCGGTGTCCGGGCGCAGCGTGATCAGCCCCGCGTGCTGCAACAGGCGCAGGGCGCGGCCGATGTTGACGGGGTCGCTGGCGATGGCGACCTTGGCGCCGTTGGGCACGTCGGCCAACGATCTATGTTTGGTGGAGTACAGCCCCAGGTACGACAGGATGCCGGGCTGCACGCTGACGAAGTTGAAGCCCTTGCTGCGCACGGCGTTCGCCAGGTAGTTGCTGTTCTGGTAGTAGTTCAGGTCGATGTCGCCCGATTCCAGCGCCACGTTGGGGGTCGTCCAGTCGGTGAACTCCACCACCTGAATGTCCAGTCCCTGGGCCTTGGCCTCCTTGGCCGCCACCTCGACCGAGTCCGCGAAGATGCCCGGCACCACGCCGATCTTGAGCGGTACGGCCAAGGCGCTGCCGGCGAACAGGGCCGCGCCGATGAACGTGGAGAACGTGAAAAGAGCGTGCAGAAAACGGCGTGGCTTCATGGTCGTCGCTGGGTCTTTGAAAAGGAAAAAATCAGATCGCGCCGTGGCGCGGCGGAATGCGGCCGTTGAGGTGGAAATTGCCGACGGCGTGGTACTTCCAGCGCACCGGGTCGTGCAGCGTGTGCACGCGGGCGTTGCGCCAGTGGCGGCCCAGGTTGGGCGCGGCGCGCGTGGCGGCCGAGCCGGCCAGTTCGAACAGCTTTTCGCTCGCCTCCAGCGCGATGCGCGTGGTCAGCACCTTGGCCTCGGCCACGGCCACCGAGGCGCGGGCGCTGTCCTCCGCGCTGAGGGTGTCCTGCGCGGCCAGGGCGTCGAACAGCTCGCCGGTCTCGCGCAGCACCTCGCGTGCGGCATGCAGGTCGATCTGCAGGCGCCCCACGTCGGCGATCACGTAGGGGTCGTCGTGCGCGTGCTGCACGCCCGAATCCACCCAGGGCCGGGCGCGCTCGCGCACGAAGCGCTGCGCATCGGCCACGGCCGCTTCGGCAATGCCCTGGTCGATGGCCGCCTGCAACAGCTGCGACGAGGGGCCGTAGAGGCCCGGCCGGTCCGCCAACTGCCACAGGGGCAGCACATCGTCGGCAGCGACCGGCACGTCGTCGAACACCACGGTGCCGCTGGCGGTGGTGCGTTGGCCGAAGGCGTCCCAGTCGTCCACCACGGCCACGCCCGGCGCATCGCGCGGCACCCAGGCCTGCACGGCGCGGCCCGCGTCGTCGAGCGCCCGCACGGGAATGCGGTGCGCGAAGAGCGCGCCGGTCGAATAAAAGCGCTTGCCCGTCAGGCGCAGGCCATGCGGCGTGGCCCGCAGGCGCGTGCCGCTTTGCAAAATGGTGGCCGCGCCGTCCACCTTGCGCTCAGGCCCGGCATTGCCCAGCCGGCGGCCGGCCAGCACCTCGCCATAGAAGCGCTGCTTCTGCGCCTCGGTGCCGATCTCGCGCAGCACACCCAGCACGCCGAAATGGTTCTGCGGAATCTGCCCGATGGACGGGTCGGCCGCGTTCAGGATCACGAACACCTCGGCCAGCGTGGCGTAAGACACCTGTGGCCCGCCGTAGGCGCGCGGTACGGTGATGGCGCCCAGCCCGCTGGCGGACCAGCGCGTGAGTTCATCCCAGGGCAGGCGGCGTTCGCGGTCGCGCTCGGAGGCGCCGGGTGCGAATTCAGCCGCCAGTTGGTGCGCAACGGCGATGGCTTGCGCATCGGTGGCGATCCGCGCCACGTCGGTGGGAGTCTCGGACAGGTGTGGTTGCAGTGCCGGTCTTGCAGTCATGCCCCGATTGGAGGGCGAGAGGCGGCTGCGTGGTGCGAAGGAATCGGCGCATCGATATGCGGGATTCGTTGTGGGCCGGGCGTCTAAAGAGTTTGCCGTGGATGACCGGAATTCGCCCTGTATTCGCCCTAACTGCAGCGCGCCCTCTTGTTGCTCGATGTTCCGGCTCTAGTTTCGGGCTGAGTCCTCGGCCATACCATGGGCGGTCCAAAGGCGTATCTCTGCTCGGAATGTCCAACTTACGAAAGCGTAAGCGTTCTCTTCAGCGATGAAAAGCTTCACGAGTTATCGACATGCTCAGCACTACTCTTGGCGACTTTTGAATTTCCCCGAACCGTCAGATGTCTCCGTTTCCATAAAATCACTAAATGGCCCACGCTTACGCTCTGATCAATCCTGCGATGCTTCGCTGGGCGCGTGGCCGTGTCGGGCTGGACGTGAACGAGGCGGCTCTCGCTACCGGCGTGAAGCCCGAGCAATTCCAGCGATGGGAGGAGGGAGCCGCTCAACCGACCTTCAAGCAAGCGCAGCGTGTTGCAAGCACGCTGCATGCACCGTTCGGCTATCTCTTCTTGCCCGAAGCACCTGCTGATGAGCTCGCGCTGCCCGATCTGCGCACCGTGGGTGGAGCGCCTGCGGGCAGGCCCAGCATAAACCTCAAGGAAACGGTCCAGCATGCCATGCAGCGGCAGGCTTGGTTTGCTGAATACCTTCAGGAGCAAGGCGCCGAGCCGCTGCCATTTGTAGGTCGTTTCAACACAAGCTCCAACGTGATGCGTATTGCCCAGGACATCCGTGATGTGCTCGGCGTGGACGTCGAGCAAGGGCAGCGCAACTGGGAAACGTACTACCGCGATTTGATCGAAGCATCGGAGCGTGCAGGGGTGCTGGTGATGCGCAGTGGCATTGTCGGTAATAACACCCATCGGAAGCTGGACGTCGGGGAGTTTCGAGGTTTTGCCATCAGCCATTCTTTGGCTCCCATCGTTTTCATCAACTCTTCCGATGCGCCGTCGGCCCGACTGTTTACGCTGTTGCATGAGCTTGCCCACATCTGGATCGGCAGCAGCGGTATTTCCAATGCGGCGCCTAGCAACACGCGTCGGGAAGAGGTTGTATGCAACAGCGTCGCGGGCGAGTTCCTAGCGCCATCGGATGTCTTCGGCGAATTGTGGACTGCGTCTACTCAAAGCTTGGCTCTTCGCGTGGCCAAACTTGCGCAGCAATTCCACGTCAGCCGGTTCGTCATCATCCGCCGCGCCTTGGACATGGGCCTCGTTGATCAGGCAACATACTTGACTTTCTACCGGGCTGAGCTCGATGCCTTTCGCGCTGCAGAGGGCGGCGGGGGTAGCTTTTATCGGAATGCCGCGACCAAGAACAGCGCTCGCTTCGCCAGAGCGGTGATCGCCGAAGCATTCAGCGGCCGCTTGCTGCTGCGAGATGCTGGCAAACTGCTGGGCGTCCAGCCATCGAAGATCCGTGACTTCGCAGGAAACCTCGGCGCATGACGTATTTCCTTGACGCCAACACACTGATCGAAGCGAAGAACCGCTACTACCGTATGACGGTCTGCCCCGCCTACTGGAGTTGGGTGCAACGCAGCCATGGTGCCGGCGTGGTGTCGAGCATCGAACCCGTCGGCGCCGAACTTAGGCGAGGCAACGATGAACTTGCGGAATGGGCAAAGAACCAAGCGCGGCTTTTCCGGCCCGTCACTGATGAGGCCACGCAGCAGGCCTTTGCGCAAGTCGCTGCGCATGTGGCCTCCCAGGCTTCCGAGATGAAGACCGGGGCACTTGAAGAGTTCTTGGATGGCGCGGATCCCTGGCTTATCGCCAAAGCGATGACCACGCAGGATGCCGTCATCGTCACTCACGAACAGTTCAACCTGCAGTTGCGACGCAAGTACAGCATCCCGAACGTGTGCCAGCATTTCGGCGTGGCTTGGATCGACACCTTTGAACTGCTCAGCCGAACGGACGCCAGATTCGTCCTCGCGGACTGAACGGGGTCACATAAGGGTCTGTTCCTGTCCTTCTGGTCCTGATCTGGCCAGGAGCTTGGTCGCAATCCGCCAGGCCAGCCGCACACAAAGGTGATCCAAGTGGTTGCCAGTGCCACGGCATCTTTCAATCATCCTCGGCCGATTCTGCACACGAACTGAAGACGACCAGTTAGGGCAGCTTCCAGCCTTCAAAGACAGACCGATGACGTGGCCACGCGCGCGGCTCACGCTGCGAGCACCTGCGCGCCCTGTCCAAAGTAAAAGTGCCGGATATCGTCCCGCTCGCGCAGCGCATCCGCCGGCCCCGACAGCACAGCCCGCCCCGCATCCAGCACCGTAGCCCGATCCGCATACTGCAGCGCCACCGCAGAGTTCTGCTCGGCCACCAGCAGCGTCAAACCTTCCTCGCGGTTCAGGCGTTTCAACTGCGCAAAGATCTCCTGCACCACACGCGGTGCCAGGCCCATCGAGGGCTCGTCGAGCCAGCACCATGCTGGGTTGGCCATGAGCGCGCGGGCCGATGGCGCACATCTGCTGCTCGCCGCCCGAGGTG
>NZ_BAAJYS010000137.1:0-9596 GCF_057543315.1 Acidovorax sp. KPB24-07 | reverse complement strand
AGGCCGATGGCCAGCATGAGCAGGTAGAACGTGCCCGTGAACAGCTCCACGGCGACAGCCCCTCCCGCCATCAGCCACCAGAGGGTGGATTGCTCTATCACTGCGCGCTCCTCGTTGTGTTTAGTGCACCACATTCTGGGTCAAAAGACCGGACCGTCAAAGGCGTGACAACGTTATTCCTTACACTTCGCGCCTGTTTCGTTTTTTGGGCCCGCTCGCTCGGAGGCTGCGCATGAAATTCCGCTTTCCCATCGTCATCATCGACGAGGACTATCGTTCCGAGAACACGTCGGGCCTGGGCATCCGCGCGCTGGCGCAGGCCATCGAGTCGGAGGGCTTCGAGGTGCTGGGTGTCACGAGCTACGGCGACCTGTCGCAGTTCGCGCAGCAGCAAAGCCGCGCGAGCGCGTTCATCCTGTCGATCGACGACGAGGAGTTCACCCTCGGCTCGGGCCTGGACCCCATCGTGCTGAGCCTGCGCACCTTCATCGCCGAGGTGCGCCGCAAGAACTCCGACGTGCCGATCTACGTGCACGGCGAGACCAAGACCAGCCGCCACCTGCCCAACGACATCCTGCGGGAACTGCACGGCTTCATCCACATGTTCGAGGACACGCCGGAGTTCGTGGCCCGCCACATCATCCGCGAAGCCAAGAGCTACCTGGAGAGCGTGCAGCCGCCGTTCTTCAAGGCGCTGCTGGACTATGCCGAAGACGGCTCGTACAGCTGGCACTGCCCCGGCCACTCCGGCGGCGTGGCGTTCCTCAAGAGCCCCGTGGGACAGATGTTCCACCAGTTCTTCGGCGAGAACATGCTGCGCGCCGACGTGTGCAATGCGGTCGAGGAACTGGGCCAGCTGCTGGACCACAACGGCGCCATCGGCGAGAGCGAGCGCAATGCCGCGCGCATCTTCAATGCGGACCACTGCTTCTTCGTGACCAACGGCACCAGCACGTCCAACAAGATGGTGTGGCACCACACGGTGGCGCCCGGCGATGTGGTGGTGGTGGACCGCAACTGCCACAAGTCCATCCTGCACAGCATCATCATGACGGGCGCCATTCCGGTGTTCATGAAGCCCACGCGCAACCACTTCGGCATCATCGGCCCGATCCCCCAGTCGGAGTTCGAGCCCGAGGCGATCCAGGCCAAGATCCGGGCCAATCCGCTGCTCAAGGGCGTGGATGCCAAGGCCGTGAAGCCGCGCGTTCTCACGCTCACGCAATCCACCTACGACGGCGTGCTCTACAACACCGAAACCATCAAGGGCATGCTCGACGGCTACGTGGACAACCTGCATTTCGACGAGGCCTGGCTGCCGCACGCGGCGTTCCACCCGTTCTACGGCAGCTACCACGCGATGGGCAAGAAGCGCGCGCGGCCCAAGCACTCGGTGGTGTATGCCACGCAGTCCATCCACAAGCTGCTGGCCGGCATCAGCCAGGCCAGCCACGTGTTGGTGCAGGACTCGCAGACGGTGAAGCTCGACCGGCCGCTGTTCAACGAGGCGTACCTGATGCACACCTCGACCTCGCCGCAGTACAGCATCATCGCCAGCTGCGACGTGGCCGCCGCGATGATGGAGCCGCCCGGCGGCACGGCGCTGGTGGAGGAAAGCCTGCTTGAAGCCCTGGACTTCCGCCGCGCGATGCGCAAGGTGGAAGAGGAGTTCGGCAAGGACGACTGGTGGTTCAAGGTGTGGGGCCCGGACAAGCTCGTGGACGAGGGCCTGGGCCGCGCCGAGGACTGGGTCATCCGCAGCGACGGCAAGGGCAAGAAGAACCACGCCAGCAAGTGGCACGGCTTCGGCCAGCTGGCCGACGGCTTCAACATGCTGGACCCGATCAAGTCCACCATCGTCACGCCCGGCCTGAACCTGGACGGCAAGTTCGACGAGAACGGCATTCCCGCCTCCATCGTGACCAAGTACCTGGCCGAGCACGGCGTGGTGGTGGAGAAGACTGGGCTCTACAGCTTCTTCATCATGTTCACCATCGGCATCACCAAGGGCCGGTGGAACACGTTGCTGACGGCGCTGCAGCAGTTCAAGGACGACTACGAGAAGAACCAGCCGATGTGGCGCATCCTTCCGGAGTTCTGCCAGCAGCACAAGCGCTACGAGCGCATGGGCCTGCGGGACCTGTGCCAGCACGTGCACCAGCTCTATGCCAAGTACGACATCGCGCGCCTGACCACCGAGATGTACCTGTCGGACCTGACGCCGTCGATGAAGCCCAGCGACGCCTATGCGCACATCGCGCACCGCAAGACCGAGCGCGTGGAGATCGATGCGCTGGAAGGCCGCATCACGACCAGCCTGATCACGCCGTACCCACCCGGCATTCCGCTGCTCATTCCGGGCGAGGTCTTCAACAAGAAGATCGTGGACTACCTCAAGTTCTCGCGCGAATTCTCCAAGCTGTGCCCGGGCTTCGAGACCGACATCCACGGCCTGGTGGAGATCGAGGACGACAACGGCAACGTGCGCTACTACGCCGACTGCGTAGCCGCCGCACCGCAGCCGCCGTCCGCTCGCAAGAGCCGCAAGAACGCGCCTGCCGCCGAAGACATCGTGCAGGTGGGCAGTGACGGACCGTTCGGCCGCAAGGTCTGATCGCCGCGCAAGGCCGTGGGCCTTGACTCCGAAAGCCCGGCTGCGCGACAGCGCCTCCGGGCTTTTTGTATGGGAATGTCACGGGATTGAATCCAGGCGGCTTCCTGCACCGTATCAGTGTTCAGCCGCGCGAATTTTCGGGCGGCATCCACCCACTGACACAACGGAGATTTCCATGACCTTTCGCATGAATGCCCGCCTGGCCGCCGCCAGCCTCACGCTCGCCCTGTCTGCCGCTGCGATGCCCGCTTTCGCGCAGGTGACCGTCGGTGGCGCGCCGATGTACCCGACCAAGGACATCATCGACAACGCGGTGAACTCCAAGGACCACACCACGCTGGTCGCCGCCGTGAAGGCCGCCGGCCTGGTGGACACGCTGAAGGGCCCCGGTCCGTTCACGGTGTTCGCGCCCACCAACGCCGCCTTCGCCGCACTGCCTGCCGGCACGGTGGACACGCTGTTGAAACCCGAGAACAAGGCCACGCTGACCAAGGTGCTGACTTACCACGTGGTGGCGGGCAAGGTCGATGCGGCCGCGCTGTCCAAGATGATTGCCGACGGCAAGGGCTCGGCCAGCCTGAAGACCGTCGCCGGTGGCACGCTGACGGCCAAGGCCAGCGGCTCCTCGATTGCGCTGACGGATGAAAAAGGCGGCATGTCCAACGTGACCATCGCCGATGTGTACCAGTCCAACGGCGTGATCCACGTCGTGGACAAGGTGCTGCTGCCCAAGTAAGCCGCGCCGGGCGGTCCGCATCGCTGGCACCCGATGGCGCCAGCCGATGCGGGCCTTGCCCCAAGGCATCCAGGAAAGCCGCAAGGGCACCCCGGAGGGGCCTTGCGGCTTTTTCCGTGGGAGCCCGGCCCCAGGCCTGCTAGGGTGCGGCGGCGTGCATGTCCTCGCGCACGCGCAGGAAGCTGGCGAAGCGCGGCAGGCCGCCCTCGTGCGTGCCGCGAAAGCGGTAGGTCACCCAACTGCCCAGGGGCGGTGGATGCGCCCGGTCCGCATCGGTGAAGCCGGCGCCGAGCCGAAAGCGCTGGCCGCCGGGCATCTCCACCAGCAAGGCGCCCATGCGGCCCCGGTGCCGGCCTTTGCCGGGCACGTAGCCCACGACCCGCGCTTCGGTGTCTTCATGGGTCTTGAGCTTGATGAGATCGTCGCTGCGGCCGGCCTGGTAGAGCGACGCCCCACGGTGCAGCATCAGCCCTTCGCCCCCGTCGCGCACCGTGCGGTGCAGCAGGGCCTGCAACCGGGCGTCGGTGGCGATGCGCTGCTGGGGCACGGCCTGCACCCAGGGCTGGCCGATGCCGGCCACGGCGGCCTGCAATGCCGGCAGGCGCTCGTCGAACGGGCCGCCCTGCGCGGGCAGGTCGAACACCATGAACTGCAGGCGGCGCCAGGCCGCATCGTCAGGCCGCTGCTGCCGCACGGTGGACTGTGCCTGGGCGAAGCGGCCCCGGCCGGCCCATAGCTCGCCATCCATCGGCATCGCGGGCCAGCCCTGGGTGAACCAGGCGGGCGCATTCACCCGCTCGCCACCGCGCATGCGCAACTGGTGGCCGTCCCAGTAGCCGCGCACCCCGTCGTACTTTTCGCTCACCCAGTAGTCCGCCAGCGGCAGTCCGGTGCGGTAGACGTTGGCCAGCAGCAGGGGCGGCGGCGAGGCGGTCGATACCGTTGCTGGGGGTTGCGCCCAGGCCGGCAGCGCGCCGCAGACCAGCAGGACGGTGATGGCGATGCGGCGAAGCATGGGATTATTTTGCTATTACTTTGATAGCGGAATGCCCTAGGGGAATATGCGCTGGCGGCCGATTCGGCCTGAATCTCAGGACAGCTCGGCGCTTTCCCGGCTGATGCCGCCCGTCTGGCTGAAGCCGCCGTCCACGTACATAATCTCGGCCGTCACGCCGCTGGCCAGGTCCGACAGCAGGAAGGCGGCGGCATTGCCCACGTCTTCGATCGTCACGTTGCGGCGCAGGGGCGAGGCGCCGGCGACCACGCCCAGCAGCTTGCCGAAGTCCTTGATGCCGCTGGCCGCCAGGGTCTTGATGGGGCCGGCGCTGATGCCGTTGGCGCGCATGCCGCGCGGGCCCAGCGATTCGGCCAGGTAGCGCACGCTGGCCTCCAGGCTGGCCTTGGCCAGGCCCATGGTGTTGTAGTTGGGCACCGTGCGCAACGCGCCCAGGTAGCTCAGGGTGACCACGGACGATTTTTCGTTGAGGTAGGGCAGGGCGGCCTTGGCCATGGCGGGAAAGCTGTAGGCGCTGATGTCGTGCGCGATGCGGAACGATTCGCGCGACAGCCCTTCGAGGAAATCGCCGGCGATCGCCTCGCGCGGCGCGAAGCCGATGCTGTGCACGAAGCCGTCGAACTTCGGCCAGGCCTGCGACAGGTCGGCGAACATGCGGTCGATCTGCTCGTCGCTGCTCACGTCGCAATCGAAGATGAGCTTGGAGTCGAACTCGGCGGCGAAGTCGGTGATGCGGTCCTTGAAGCGCTCGCCGACGTAACTGAAGGCAAGTTCTGCGCCTTGCGCATGGCAGGCGCGGGCGATGCCGTAGGCGATCGAGCGGTTGGACAACACGCCGGTGATAAGCAGCTTCTTGCCGGTCAGAAAACCCATGTTTCTTCTCCTGTGGAATGCGGGGGATTGGGGGCGTGGCGGCGGCGCGTGCGCCGCTGATGGCCCACCGGGGCATGTGACATGCGACCCGTCGGGGCGCCGCCAGCGTAGTGCAGAATTGTCGCATGCGTCTTTGGCCGATCTTGTTGCTGTGGGGGAGTGCGATGCCCGTGTGGGCGGGACACGCCTATGCGCTGTGGGGCGAGCCCCGGATGCCTGCGGGCTTCGACCACTTCGGGTACGTCAACCCCGATGCGCCCAAGGGAGGCGAGCTGCGGCTGGTGAGCAACCTGCGCGTCTCCACCTTCGACAAATACAACCCGTTCACCATCAAGGGCAATTCGCCGGCCTACCTGTCGGACCTGATGTTCGATACGTTGCTCACCGGCTCGCTGGACGAGACCGCCACCGGCTACGGCCTGCTGGCGCAGGACGTGGAGGTGGCTGCCGATGGCCTCTCGGTGGTGTTCCAACTGCGGCCCGAAGCGCGCTTTCACAACGGCAAGCCGGTGCTGGCGCAGGACGTGAAGTTCAGCTACGACACGCTGATGGGCCCCTACACCTCGCCGGCCTACAAGACGGCGCTGTTCGACGTGGCGGGCATCGACGTGATCGACGACCGCACGGTGCGCTACCGCTTCAAGCACCCCAACCGCGAGCTGCCGCTCACGGTGGGCGGGCTGCCCGTCTTCAGCCGCGACTGGGGCGTGGAGAACGGCAAGGCCAAGCGCTTCGATCAGGTGGTGATGGACATCCCGATCGGCAGCGGCCCCTACAAGATCGGGCCGGTGCGCTTCGGCAAGGACATCACCTACGTGCGCGATCCCGGCTACTGGGCGCGCGACCTCAACGTGCGCAAGGGCACCGCCAATTTCGATCGCATCCTGGTGAAGATCTACCGCGACAACACCGCGCGGCTAGAGGCGCTCAAGGCGGGCGAGTTCGACCTCATGCGCTTTTTCAGCGCGGGCGACTGGGCGCGCCGCGTCACGGGGCGCAAGTTCGATACGGGCGAGCTGGTCAAGGGCAACTTCGAGCACAAGCTGCCTTCGGGCTTCCAGAGCTACGTGCTCAACACGCGCCGGCCGCTGCTGCAGGATGCCCGCGTGCGCGAAGCGCTGGGGCTGGCCTACGACTTCGAGTGGATGAGCCGCCAGCTGTTCTACGGCGCCTACCAGCGCATCAACGGCCTGTTCGGCAACACCCTGTGCGAGACCCGCGGCACACCCACGCCCGAGGAGCTGGCGCTGATGGAGCCCTGGCGCCAGAGCCTTCCCGCCAGCGCCTTCGGCCCCATGACCACGCCGCCGCGCACTGAGGGCGTCACCACGCTGCGCGACAACCTGCGCCGTGCCCAGGCCCTTTTGAAAGAGGCGGGCTGGGAGGTCCGGGACGGCGCGCTGCGCAACGCGCAGGGCCAGGCCATGGTGCTGGAGTACCTGGACAGCAGCGAAGGCGGCGTGCGGTCGCTGTCGTCGTGGATCCGCAACCTGCAAAAGCTCGGCATCACGCTGAACTTCCGGGCGGTGGATTTCGCTCTGTACCAGCAGCGCCTGAGCAAGTTCGACTTCGACATCACCACCATCGCGTACCAGGGCACCAACAATCCGGGCCAGGAACTGGCCGACATGTTCGGCTCGCAGGCGGCGGACACGGAAGACTCGGGCAACTTCCCCGGCGTGAAGAGCAAGGCCGTGGACGCGATGATCCGCAGCATCGTGTCGGCCAAGACGCTGGACGAATTGCTGCCCGCCTGCCATGCCCTGGAGCGCGTCATCGCGCACGGGCACTACCTGATTCCCCAGTACACCGCGCCTTCGCACCGCATGGTCTACAACGCCTGGCGCCTGGAGCGGCCGGCCACGCTGCCGCCGTATTCCACGGGCGAGGCCTGGGCCATCGACACGTGGTGGGCGCGCATGCCGCCCCAGACGGCGCCGGACCCCGCACGGCGCTGATCCGCCCGCACCCCCGGCCCACCGTCCAGACCCCGCTCACTTTCCGAACCCCACCGCCGCCATGTTCGCCTACATCCTCAAGCGCGTGCTGCTCATGCTGCCCACCCTGCTGGGCGTGCTGCTGCTGACCTTCGTGGTGATCCAGTTCGTACCGGGCGGCCCCGTCGAGCAGTACCTGGCCGAGTCCAAGGCCGGGATGGGACGCGGCGGCGGCGGGGCCGAAGGCGGCGGCCTGGCCTACCGGGGTGCGCAGGGCGTGGACCCGAAGCGGCTGGAGCAGATCAAGGCGCTTTACGGCTTCGACAAGCCGGCGCACGAGCGCTTTTTCCAGATGCTCGGGCAGTTTGCGCGGTTTGACCTGGGCCGCAGCTTCTTTCAGAACAAGGACGTGTGGCAACTCGTGAAGGAAAAGCTGCCCGTGTCGATCAGCCTGGGCTTGTGGACCTTCTTCATCAGCTACCTCGTGGCCGTGCCGCTCGGCGTGGCCAAGGCGGTACGGGCGGGCTCGCGCTTCGACTTCGTCACCACGCTCATCGTGCTGGTGGGCTATGCCATCCCGGGCTTCGTGCTGGGCGTGGCGCTGCTGGTGATCTTCGGCGGGCAGCTGCAGTGGTTTCCGCTGCGGGGGCTCACCTCGGCGAACTGGGACGAGATGACCTGGGGCGCGCGCATCGTGGACTACCTTTGGCACATCACGCTGCCGGTCACGGCCATGGTGCTGGGCAGCTTCGCGGTGACGGCCATGCTGACCAAGAACGCCTTTCTCGAAGAGATCCGCAAGCAATACGTGCTCACGGCCCGCGCCAAGGGGCTGTCGGAGCGGCAGGTGCTGTGGAAGCACGTGTTCCGCAATGCCCTCATTCCCATCATCACGGGCTTTCCTGCAGCGTTCATCGGTGCGTTCTTCGCCGGCTCGCTGCTGATCGAGACGCTGTTCTCGCTCGACGGCCTGGGCCTGCTGAGCTACGAAAGCGTGATCCGGCGCGACTACCCCGTGGTGCTGGGCACGCTCTATCTCTTCACCCTCATCGGGCTGGTGACCAAGCTGGTGAGCGATCTTTGCTACGTATGGGTGGACCCGCGTGTCAAGTTTGACTAACCCCCCCGAGCCGGCCGATGGCCGCCCCCCGCGCGGCGCGGTGCCCGTGGCTCCGTCGCTCTCGCCCGGCCGCCGTGCGTGGAGGCGCTTCAAGCGCAATCGGCTGGGCTACTGGAGCCTGATCCTGTTCAGCGCGCTGGTGGCCCTGAGCCTGGTGGCCGAGCTGATCAGCAACGACCGTCCCCTGATCGTGCGCTACGAAGGGCAGACCTACCTGCCCATGCTGCACGACTATTCCGAAAAGACCTTCGGCGGCGATTTCGACACCCCCACCGATTACCTGGACCCGTTCATCCGCGAGCGCCTGCAGCAGGGCAGCAACTGGGCGCTGTATACGCTGAACCCCTACGGCCCGGACACGCTGAACTATTTCGCGAAATCGCCCAACCCGTCCGGCCCCACATCGCAGAACTGGCTGGGCACGGACGACCGGGGCCGCGACCTGCTCGCGCAGCTGATCTACGGCTTTCGCGTGAGCGTGCTGTTCGGCATCGCGCTCACGGTGGTGGGCGTGCTGCTGGGCGTCATCACCGGTGCGATCCAGGGGTTTTTCGGCGGCAAGACCGACCTGGCGTTCCAGCGCTTCATCGAGATCTGGGGTTCGATGCCCGAGCTGTACCTGCTCATCATCTTCAGCGCCGTGTTCGCGCCCAGCGTCGGGCTGCTGCTGGTGCTGCTGTCGCTGTTCGGCTGGATGGGCCTGTCGGACTACGTGCGCGCGGAGTTCCTGCGCAACCGGCAGCTCGACTACGTGAAGGCCGCCCGCGCGCTGGGCGTGCCCAACGGGCAGATCATCTGGCGCCACATCCTGCCCAACAGCATGACGCCGGTGGTGACCTTTCTGCCGTTTCGCATGAGCGCGGCCATCCTGGCGCTCGCCTCGCTCGACTTCCTGGGCCTGGGCGTGCCGCCTGGCACGCCGTCGCTGGGCGAGTTGCTCAACCAGGGCAAGAACAACATCGACGCCTGGTGGATTTCGCTGTTCACGTTCGCGGCGCTGGTGGTCACGCTGCTGCTGCTCACCTTCATGGGCGACGCGCTGCGCGATGCGCTCGACCCCCGCAAGGCAGACCATTCATGAGCGACGCACGCATGCGCGGCACCGCGCCGATTCCACACTCTGCTGCTTCATCGTCTTCGGCCGGTACTTCGCCTGCCGCCTCGTCGGCGCCGCTCCTGCAGGTGCAGGATCTGCACGTGCGCTTCGGCGACAAAGAGGTGGTGCGCGGGGTCGGCTTCGACATCGCGGCGGGCGAGAAGCTCGCGCTGGTGGGCGAATCGGGCTCGGGCAAGACCACGCT
>NZ_BAAJYS010000136.1:0-9685 GCF_057543315.1 Acidovorax sp. KPB24-07 | reverse complement strand
TGCGACCAGGTGCTGCATGTGCTCGGGGGTGAAAGCCGCGCGCAGCCGCTCGCGCGAGCGCTCGGGCGTGTAGCGGCCCACGCGCTCCAGGCTCTCGCGCATGGCCGCGGTGCGCAGCGCCAGCATGGGCTCGAAGTCCGCTTCGGCCACCGGATGCCAGGTGAATGCGGGGGCGGTCAATGCGGCACCTCCACGCGGCGCCATGCCATGCGCGCAGGCGCCCGGCCGACGGTCGCCATCGTCATGCCGCGAAGGCCTTGCGGATCTGCTCCAGCACGTCCTTGGCGCTGGCCGGGATAGGCGTGCCGGGGCCATACACGCCCTTGACGCCCGCCTCGTAGAGGAAGTCGTAGTCCTGCACCGGGATCACGCCGCCCACGAAGACGATGATGTCGTCCGCGCCCTGGTCCTTGAGCGACTGGATGATGGCCGGCACCAGCGTCTTGTGCCCCGCCGCCAGGGTGGAGACCCCCACGGCGTGCACGTCGTTCTCGATGGCCTGGCGGGCGCATTCCTCGGGGGTCTGGAACAGCGGGCCCATGTCCACGTCGAAACCCAGGTCGGCGAAGGCCGTGGCGACCACCTTGGCACCGCGGTCGTGCCCGTCCTGGCCGAGCTTGGCGATCATCACGCGCGGGCGGCGGCCTTCGGCCTCGGCGAACTCGTTGATCTCGGCCTTGAGCTGCTCCCAGCCTTCGGCAGAGTCGTAGGCGGCGGCATACACGCCCGTCACCTTCTGCGTGTCGGCGCGGTGGCGGCCATAGACCTTCTCCAGCGCATCGGACACCTCGCCCACCGTGGCGCGCAGCCGCATCGCCTGGATGGCCAGGTCGAGCAGGTTGCCTTCGCCGCTCTCCGCCGCGGCCGTGAGTGCGTCCAGCGCCTGCTGCACCTGCGCGGCATCGCGTTTTTCGCGGATGGCTTTCAGGCGCGCGATCTGCCCGTCGCGCACCTTCACGTTGTCGATCTGCAGGATGTCGACCGGGTCTTCCTTGTGCAGCTTGTACTTGTTGACGCCCACGATCACGTCCTTGCCCGAGTCGATGCGCGCCTGCTTCTCGGCGGCCGCGGCCTCGATCTTGAGCTTGGCCCAGCCGCTGTCCACCGCCTGGGTCATGCCGCCCATGGCCTCGACCTCTTCGATGATGGTCCACGCGGCATCGGCCATGTCCTGCGTGAGCTTTTCCATCATGTAGCTGCCGGCCCAGGGGTCGATCACGCTGGTGATGTGGGTCTCTTCCTGGATGATGAGCTGCGTGTTGCGGGCGATGCGGGCCGAGAACTCGGTGGGCAGCGCGATGGCCTCGTCCAGCGCATTGGTGTGCAGGCTCTGCGTGCCGCCGAACACCGCGGCCATGGCCTCGATGGTGGTGCGCACCACGTTGTTGTAGGGGTCCTGCTCGGTCAGGCTCCAGCCGCTGGTCTGGCAGTGGGTGCGCAGCATCAGGCTCTTGGGGTTCTTGGCACCGGTGGCCTTCATGATGCGGCACCACAGCAGGCGCGCGGCGCGCATCTTGGCCACCTCCAGATAGAAGTTCATGCCGATCGCCCAGAAGAACGACAGGCGGCCGGCGAACTCGTCCACGTCCAGCCCCGAGGCGATGGCCGTCTTCACGTACTCCTTGCCATCGGCCAGGGTGAAGGCCAGCTCCAGCGCCTGGTTGGCGCCCGCCTCCTGCATGTGGTAGCCGCTGATGGAGATGGAATTGAACTTCGGCATGTTCCGCGCCGTGTAGCCGATGATGTCGCCGATGATGCGCATCGAGGGCTTGGGCGGGTAGATGTAGGTGTTGCGCACCATGAACTCTTTCAGAATGTCGTTCTGAATGGTTCCCGACAGCTGGTCCTGCCGCACGCCCTGCTCTTCCGCGGCCACCACGTAGCCGGCCAGCACCGGCAGCACGGCGCCATTCATCGTCATGGACACGCTCACCTTGTCCAGCGGAATCTGGTCGAAGAGGATCTTCATGTCCTCCACCGAATCGATCGCCACGCCGGCCTTGCCCACGTCGCCCGTGACGCGCGGGTGGTCGCTGTCGTAGCCGCGGTGCGTGGCCAGGTCGAACGCCACGCTCACCCCCTGCCCACCGGCGGCCAGCGCCTTGCGATAGAAGGCGTTGGACTCCTCGGCCGTGGAAAAGCCTGCGTACTGGCGGATCGTCCAGGGCCGCACCGCGTACATCGTGGCCTGCGGGCCGCGCAGGTAGGGCTCGAATCCCGGCAGCGTGTTGGCGTAAGGCAGATTCGCCGTGTCCTCGGCCGTGTAGAGCGGCTTGACCGTGATGCCATCGGGCGTCACCCAGTTCAGCGCCGCGACATCGCCACCGGGGGCCGACTTGGCGGCGGCCCGGGTCCACGCGGCGAGGTCTGCGGGGGCGAAAGAGGGGAATGGGGTGTTGCTGCTCATATCTGGGAAGGCTTCACGGGTGGCGAGAAAAGCGCGGTGGCGCTGCAACGATTTGGCACAGTGAAGCGAGTCTAACCCAATCTGTAATTATTAATTTATAGTTTTTCTGCGGTACATTCCCGCCATGTCAGCCGCCACCCTCACCCCCCGCGCCCTCTACGAAGAGGTGGCGGAGCAACTGCGCCAGCGCATCTTTCGGCGCGAGCTGCAGCCCGGCAGCTGGATCGACGAGCTGCGCATCGCCGAGGAGTTCGGAATCAGCCGCACCCCCCTGCGCGAGGCCCTCAAGGTGCTCGCCGCCGAAGGGCTGGTCACGATGAAGGTCCGCCGCGGCGCTTACGTGACCGAGGTGTCCGACAAGGACCTGCGCGACGTGTACCACCTGCTGGCGCTGCTGGAGAGCGATGCGGCCGGCGTGGTCGCCGCCAGCGCCACGGCCGAACAGCTGCGCGAGCTGGAAGGACTGCACCGCGAGCTGGCCGCCAGCGTGGCCGACCGCGAGCGCTTCTTCGCGGTGAACGAGCGCTTTCACATGCGGGTGCTGGAGATGGCCGACAACCGCTGGCGCAACCAGATGGTGGCCGACCTGCGCAAGGTGATGAAGCTCAACCGCCACAACTCGCTGCTCAAGCAGGGCCGCATCGAGGAATCGCTGCGCGAACACGGCCGGGTGCTGGCCGCGCTGCAGGCACACGACGCGCAGGCCGCCGCCTGCGCCATGCGCGAGCACTTCTCCAACGGGCTGCAGGCTGCCGCCTGAGCCGTGCCGCGGCCTGCGGGCCGCGCCCCCTGAGACACCCGGCGCTTGCCCCGCAGGGATATCGCCTTCATGATGCACCCGTTGTCCATAAACGATGGCACCGCGCGCGTGCGGTAGCCATCCCCCACGGCCAAGGCCGGTGACACACGGGAGGAGCTTGCATGCTGGAGCGGTTTTTCTTGCTGGGAGAGTCCCCTGCCGACCTGCTGGTGGCACAGCACGATCCGTGGCTGGTGCTGCTGTCGGTCGCGGTGGCCGTGGCCACGTCGACCCTCGCGCTGCACCTGGCGGGGCAGGCCCGGCTGACCCACGAACCGGTGCACCGCACGATGGCGCTGGCCACTTCCGCCGTCGCGCTGGGGGCGGGCATCTGGGCCATGCACTTCATCGGCATGCTGGCCTTCACCCTGTGCGTGGCGGTCCAATACGACGTGGGCATCACCCTCCTGTCGATGCTGCCGGGCCTGGCCGCCTCCTGGGTGGCGCTCACCGTGCTGGCCCGCCAGGAGGTCACCGGGCGGCAATTGGCCATGGGCGGATTGCTCGTGGGCGCGGGCATCGGCGCCATGCACTACGCCGGCATGGAAGCCCTGCGCATGGCACCGGACCTGCGCTACGACCCGGCCTGGTTCGCCGCATCGATCGTGGTGGCGGTCGTCCTGGCCGTGCTGGCGCTGTGGGTGCGCTTCACGGTGCACCAGCGCAGCGGCATGTCCAACTGGCAGGCCACCGTGCTGTCGGGCAGCATCATGGGCATGGCGATCTCGGGCATGCACTACACCGCCATGGCGGCTGCCCGCTTCGTCGGGCAGGCCGACCCGGAAATGCCGGACAGCCACGCCTGGACGCAGGCGCTCGCGGTGATGGTGGCGCTGGTGACGGCCGGGGTGGGAATCTTCGCGGGCGTGGCCAACGGCCTGATCCGCTACCGCGACATGTACCGCAAGGTGCGCCGCAGCGAATCGCGCCTGCGCGCCCTGGTGGACACGGCGGTGGACGGCATCATCACCATCGACCATGAAGGCACGGTCCAAAGCTACAACCGCTCGGCGGAGCGCATCTTCGGCTGGCCGCCCACCGACGTGCTGGGCCGCAACATCCGCATGCTCATGCCGCAGCCCGACAGCGCCGCCCACGACGGCTACCTGCGCCGCTACCTGGAGACCGGCGAGGCGCGCATCATCGGCACGGGCCGCGAGGTGCTGGGGCTGCACCGCGACGGCAGCACCTTCCCGCTGCGGCTGGCCATCGGCCGCGCCGATGCGCCCGGAGGCCCGATGTTCGTGGGGTTCGTCACCGACCTGCGCGGCGTGAAGGAAGCAGAGATGCGGCTGGGCATCGCCGCCAGCGTGTTCGCGCACAGCTACGAAGCGGTGCTCATCCTGGACGCCGAGCGTGCCATCGTGGATGCCAATCCCGCCTTCGAGCGGATGATGGGCGAGTCCCGCACTGAAGTCCTCGGCCGCCACGTGCAGACGCTTTACGCCGCCGCGCCCCACCCCGACTTTCCTGGCGTGTGGCATGCCGTGCAGGCCCAGGGCTACTGGCAGGGGGAACTGCTCGGGCGCAGCCCGCAGGGGGCCGTGCCGCAGCGCGTGTCCATCGCGGCGGTGCTGGGCGACGAAGGCTACCCGCACCACTACATCGTGGTCATCAGCGACATCACCCAGATCAAGGCGCACGAGCAGGAGCTGGAGCACATCGCGCTGTACGACAGCCTCACCGGCCTGCCCAACCGCCGCCTGCTGGCCGACCGGCTGGTGCTGGCGATCGCCCATGCGCAAAGGCACCGCGAACTGCTGGCCGTGTGCTATCTCGATCTCGACGGCTTCAAGCGCGTGAACGACCAGCACGGCCATGCCGCCGGCGACCAGTTGCTCATCGAGGTCGGCCGGCGCATCCAGTCGCATCTGCGCGCCGAGGACACGCTGGCGCGGCTGGGCGGCGACGAAATGGTGCTGCTGATCGGCGGGCTGCAGTCCCCCGACGACTGCGCCCCCCTGCTGGAACGGGTGCTGCAGGCCGTGCACCAACCCGTGCCACTGCCGCACGGCCAGGGCTTCGTCTCGGCCAGCATCGGCCTGAGCATCTACCCGCTGGACGGCGACAACCCAGACCTGCTGCTGCGCCAGGCCGACCACGCCATGTACGAGGCCAAGCAGAACGGCAAGAACCACTGCCGACGGTTCCAGGGCGCCGAACCCATGGTGCAGGCGCCGCTGTACGCATCCGGCCGCTAGGTGCCAAGCGCCGGCGGCAGTGGCGACTCCCGCTCCTGCCCCTACGGCGCGCTGAAGAGGTGCTCCAGGTCCACCGGATGCATGGCCGATGCGATCACGGGCTGCCACTGGGGCAGCTCGTGGTTGGCGGACAGGTTGATCCGATCCGCCCATCGGTCCTGGTAAGTGACGATCCGGGGATTGCCTGCCGCGGAGTAGGTCCCTGGCTGTGCCGACGCCACCCAGCCCGGGTGGTGCATGAGCATCGGCATGGACTGGATCGGGTCCAGCGACCGGGTGAACTGGCGCAGCGCGAAGGCCATGCCCCCTGCGGTCTTCGGGGCGACGTAGCGCTGCGCGACGGCCTCCATCCCCAGGCGCGGCGGGTTGAAGGCGTAGGTGCTGACCTTGCCACGCGCACCGTTGGCGTCCAGAAAATGCGCGATGTCGAAGCTGGCCAGCGTGGCCACCGCCGCCCCGAGGCTGTGTCCCACCACCGAGACCGACAGTGCCTTGCCGCTGTCCCGCGCCATGCCGGCATAGCGCATCAGCAGGCCACCCAGATCCAGCCCGTTGGCACGCGGCGCCAGCGCTTCAGCATGCCACCGCTCCTGCCAACCGCTGCCCACCTGTCCCAGGTCAGGCAGGCCCGGGTCCAGCGGATTGGCATGGGGCCGGGGAATCTGCGACTTGAGGTCGCACATCAGATCGTCGCGGTCTTCCATGCGTGTGCCGGCGAACCCCAGCACGACCGCGAGCACCTGCGGGTGCTCCAGGTGGTCCCAGCACTTGGTGGCCGCGCTGGACTGATCGGCGGTGAAGCGCATGCCGCCCCGGCCGGTGATCTCGTCGAAATCCACGGTGTACGCCTGCCCCGCGAAATCCCGCATGCCCTCCAGCACCGCCCGCTGCAAGGCCTGCGTGGCCCTGGACGGCAGGCTGCGGGCACCGCCGGCGTGCGGCAGATCGACCACCCAAAGGGCATCGGCGATATCGACCGAGGCCATGTCGATCACCGTTGAGGCCTCCAGACGGGCCCGCATCGGCCCGGAGCCGGTAGAGAGGCGCGGCGGCCGTTGAACAGCCAACCCGTGCAACGGCCCTGCCGTGCTGTGCCGCATCGGGATGCGTACCGGGGCACCGGGTGGAGGGCCTTGCGGAGTGGGCGCGCCCACCGAATGCGGCGGTGCCGTCGCTGGAAGTGGCTGTCGGAAAAATGCCGTGGTCATCGATCAGAGGTGCGCGGGTGATGCACGCGGGCGGGGGATGGGCGCAGACCCTGGCACCGGCGCATGGAATGGAGGAGGAAACCGAGGCCGGTATTCCACTGCGCCCGCCGCGGTCCGGAGCGACCGTGGGCGAACCGAGATGCCGCCCCGCGAACTGCGCAGCCCTCCCCGTCCCCGGTCCATATTCGCTCCGGTTCAGGCGGCAGTTGCCCCTTCAGCCTGCGCCAGCGCGTGATCGCGATAGGCCCGGCCGAAGCGATTGCCCAGGAAATCCCCCAGCGCGATCTGCTCCTGCCGGATGAACCCGGACTGCGGTAGCCGCCCCTGCACCACCAGGTCCAGTGCCGCGCAGATGCTGGCCGCCGTGGTCAGCTGGATGGCATTCAGCGCGTGCCCGCCCACCGTGGCGCCGACGATGCGTGCCGAGTACGCGTCCTGCACCAGCCGCCCGCCGCGCAGGCCCGATGCACTGGCGAAGACCACGATCACGTCCTGCTCGGTGGCCGGAATGGCGGCCTCGAAAATGTCCTTGAGCAGGTCACGCCGGTCGCGCAGGCCCAGGTCGTTCAGCAGCAGCTTCAGGATGGCGCAGTGCCCCGGATAGCGGATCGACTGGTAGTCCATGCGGCGGGCCCGGCCGGCCCAGGTTTCGGGCAGCGTGCCCAGCCCGCCCGAAGTGTTGAAGGCCTCGTATTCCACCCCGTCGAGCGCGAAGGTCTCCAGTCCGTCCAGCGCCGCCACGGTGGTGGGCTGGCCGTCCACGATGGCTTCGCAGGGGTTGCAGTATTCGTTGATGAGCCCTTCGGTGCTCCACGTCAGGTTGTAGCGCAGCGCGCCCAGCGGGTAGCGCGGCAACGCGCCCACGCGCATGCGCAGGTCGTGCAGCGTGTCGAAGCGCTGCGCCAGATCGTTGCCCACCACGCCGATGAAGCCCGGTGCCAGCCCGCACTGCGGCATCAGCACGCTGCGGGCATCGTGCGCGAGGGTACGGATCGCCTGGGTGCTGCGCACGTCTTCGGTCAGGTCGAAGTAGTGCACCCCGTGGCGGGCGCACAGCGTGGCCACCGGCACGGCGCGGTGGAACGGCAACGCATTCAATACGGCGAACTGCCCGGCCACGGCCGCCTCCAGGGCGCCATCGTCCTGCAGCAGCACGGTGCCGACGCCCAGCGCCGCCACCCGGGCCAGCGCCTCGGGGTCCCGGTCGGCCACGGTGATCTGGTATTCGCCCACCTCCTGCAGCAGCACGGCCATGGCAAAACCAATGTGGCCCGCGCCCAGGATGGCGATGCGATGGGTCGATGGGGTGGAAGGCATGGAGGTCTCCTCAAGGGGGTTGCAACGAAGGGATGGATGCAGCCATGCTAGGCGCCGATGCTGTCGATGTGTAGCGTGCAAAACGTCGTATTTGCTTCATTCATTCGCCGAAACGACGAAAATGACTGACGCATTCGCAGCCCCTGTTCCAAAGGACCCGCCATGGCCACCGAAATGGACGACACCGATCGCCGCCTGCTCAGCCTGCTGCAAGCCAACGCGCGCGAAAGCACCGCGCTGCTCGCCCGCCGCCTGGGCCTGGCGCGCACCACCGTCGTCGCGCGCATCGCCCGGCTGGAGCGAGAGGGCATCGTGGCCGGCTACGGCGTGCGGCTGGGCGCGCCGCTGCAGGCGCAGGCCGTGCGCGCCTGGTGCAGCCTGAGCGTGCTGCCCAAGGCCTCACCGGCGGTGCTGCGCATGCTCGGTGCGCTGCCCGAGGTGGAAGAGGTCTCGGCCGTGAGCGGTGCGTTCGACTACCTCGTGTTTCTGCGCTGCACCAGCCATGAACAGCTCGATGCGCTGCTCGACCGCATCGGCCAGCTGGAGGGCGTGCACCAGACGCAGACCAGCATCGTGCTCAGCCGCAAGATCGACCGGCGGGGCGCCGGCGACTGAAGGCGCTGCCGCTTGCTCCTGATTGCATAGCAACACAGGCAATCAATCCGCCGGCATGGGCGCATTTCCCTTCGAATCCGTCTTCCCCGGTCCGATGGGATAATGCGCACTGCCCTTCCCCCAGCCCTGTCTCCCCTGCCTGCCGCTTTTTCTGTCCGTGCCCATGTCCACCGCTCCCTACAGTCCCTGGCGCCTGTCCGTCGCGCCCATGATGGACTGGACCGACCGCCACTGCCGCTACCTGCACCGCCTGCTGAGCCGCCATGCGCTGCTCTACACCGAGATGGTGACGACCGGCGCGCTGATCCATGGCGACGTGGAGAGGCACCTGCGCTTCAACGCCGAGGAGCACCCGGTGGCCCTGCAACTGGGCGGCAGCGAGCCGGCCGATCTGGCCCAGGCCGCGCGGCTGGGTGCGCAATGGGGCTACGGAGAGATCAACCTCAACTGCGGCTGCCCCAGCGAGCGCGTGCAGCGCGGCGCTTTCGGCGCCTGCCTGATGAACGAGCCGCAACTGGTGGCCGACGGCGTGAAGGCCATGGTCGATGTGGTGGACGTGCCGGTCACGGTCAAGCACCGCATCGGCATCGACCAGAGCGAAGACTACGGCTTCGTGCGCGACTTCATCGGCACCGTGGCGGATGCGGGCTGCAACGTGTTCATCGTCCATGCGCGCAACGCCTGGCTCAAGGGCCTGTCGCCCAAGGAAAACCGCGAGATCCCGCCGCTGCGCTACGACGTGGTGCAGCGCCTGAAGGCCGATTTTCCGCACCTCACCATCGCCTTGAACGGCGGCCTGGCCACCGACGAGGCCGTGGCCGATGCGCTGGGCCGGGTCGATGGCGCCATGGTGGGGCGCGAGGCGTACCACAACCCCTGGTGGCTCGCGCGCTGGGACGCGCTCTACTTCGGCGCCGCTGACAACACCCTCACACGCGAGGGGGTCGAGGCTGCGATGGTGGACTACATGGCACGCGAGGCAGCGCTGCATGGCACCCACTGGTATTCGATCGCCCGCCACATGCTGGGGCTGCGCCACGGCCTGCCGGGCGCGCGTCGCTGGCGGCAGGTGTGGAGCGACCACCGGCTGAAGGGCCTGCCCGCGCACGAGGTGATGGCCCTCGCGCAGGCGCCGCAG
>NZ_BAAJYS010000135.1:0-9697 GCF_057543315.1 Acidovorax sp. KPB24-07 | reverse complement strand
CTTCAGCATCTGGCGCGCGGCCGCCTGCAGCGGGGCCGCGCCCTCGGTCACAGGAAACTGCCGGTGGCAGTCGTTGCACTCGAAATGCGGCGCGGCCGGCTCGCTCTTGTGGCCCACCAGGGTGTAGCGGGCCACGCGCTGGGCATCGATGTGCCGGCGCATCAGCCCGGCGCTGGCAAGCCGGTCCAGCAGCCGGTAGACCGTGACGCGGTTGACCACCACGCCCCGGCGTGCCAGGGCGGATTCCACCTCCGCGCCGGACACCGCGACGGAGGGCTGCGAGGACATCAGCGCCAGCAGGGCGCGCGTGGCGCGGGTGGAACGCAGGCCGGGCGGCAGGGCGCGGGGCGCGGAGGGATCGGAGTGGGGAGAACGGGGCATGGCGGGCGGCCGGCGGCGCGCGCAAAGGCGCCGGGATGGCTTGGTAACGCAAACGGGTTGCATTATGGCAGCTTTGCCCTGAGCCACCCTTCCCATTCGGCGGTCTGGCGGTTTGCCCGCCTGCCCCACCCGGCCGCTACGGCGCCTGCCCGTCCTGCAGTTTCCGGAGCTGGCGCCGCAGCCGCACGTTGTCCAGGCTGAGGGCCAGCCAGGAGAGGCCGAAGAGTCCGTAGAACACCGCCTCCCCGAAATACGCGAATGCCAGCCACGATGCGCCTGCGCACGCCAATGCCGTGACCAGCAAGTACGTTCCGTCTTTGAAGGGGGATGGAGCCATGGGATTCACCTCAGCCGAGACAGGCTTTGCGGAGACAGCGCCAGGGTGAGCCGCCCCGCGTGCTGGCGCTGGTAGATCTGCGGGTGGGTCTGCAGCACCGTGCCCACCTGCGGGTTGAGAAAGCCGTGGCGCGACGCATAGAACAGCACGTCCGACAGGCCGGTGCCGCCCGAGATCACCCGGCCGGTGGCCACGGCCGCGCTGCCCACCGCCGCCCCGGCGAAGTAGGCCACGCCCAATGCCCCCAGCATGGCCAGGCGCTCGGGCAGCGTGCCGGCGACGATCAGCTCGCCCACCGTCACCCGCGGCCCATGCACCCGGGCGGCGTCCACCAGGGTCTTGATGGTGCCCACGATCAACGCGTAGTTCGGGAACGCGGTGGCGGGCACGGGAATCCCGAGCGCCTCCATGTTCTCCCGCCAATAGTCCAGCCACCGGGGTTCATTCTCTGCACCTGCCGACACGGTTCGACCTCCGCTTCGTTTTGTTTCGACAGGCGGAAGTCTAGACAAAAACAACGGAATATTGCCGATTAATTACGTAACTTTCGGTTGATTCTATGGTGTCCCGCCAGGGCCCTTGCTGGCGCCGCCGCATCAGTCCGGCTTCAGGAAACGCGTGAACGTCTTGCGGAATTTCTCCACCTTCGGGCCCACCACGAAGGCGCAATAGCCCTGGCCCGGGTGGTTGAGGAAATAGTCCTGGTGGTAATCCTCGGCCGGCCAGTAGCCCTTGAGCGGCACCACCTCGGTCACGATCGGGGCGCCGAACAGCTTGTCCTGCGACATCTGCCGCACCATCGCCTCGGCTTCGGCCTGGTGCTCGGGGTTTTCGGTGTAGATGCCGCTGCGGTACTGCGTGCCCACGTCGTTGCCCTGGCGGTTCAGCGTGGTGGGGTCGTGCGTGGCGAAGAAGATCTCCAGCAGGTCGCGCAGCGCGATCACCGCGGGGTCGAAGGTCAGCCGCACCACCTCGGCATGGCCGGTGGTGCCGGTGCAGACGTCCTCGTACGTGGGGTTGGGTGCGCGGCCGTTGGCATAGCCGCTCTCCACGTCGGTCACGCCGCGAACGCGGTCGAACACGGCTTCGGTGCACCAGAAGCAGCCGCCGCCCAGGGTGATGGTTTGCAGTGTCATGGGATGGTCTTACAGGCAAGAAGTGGCGATCGGGCCATTATGGAAGTCCTGCCGCGTTGACGCTGCTCTGCGGGATTGCTACATTACTAACCAGTCAGTCATTAATTATGAATTCGTCTCCCTCCCCCGCCCCCCCGCCGTCCACCGAGGCCTCCAAGCGCGAGCGCCGCAAGGAGGCACGGCCGGGCGAACTGCTGGACGCCGCGCTGGAACTCTTCGTCGAGAAGGGCTACGCCGCCACCAAGGTGGACGAGGTCGCGGCCCGCGCCGGGGTGTCCAAGGGCACGCTGTTCCTGTACTTCCCGAGCAAGGAAGACCTTTTCAAGGAAGTCGTGCGCCAGAGCATCGGCCGCCATTTCCCCGAGTGGGACCTGGAGATCGACCAGTACCCCCACAGCACCGCCGAACTGCTGCGCTACGCCTACCAGCTGTGGTGGGAACGCATCGGCGCCACACCCGCCTCCGGCATCACCAAGCTGATGCTCGGCGAATCCAATAACTTTCCCGACATCGTGGCTTTCTACCGCAGCGAAGTGGTCGAGCCCGGCCAGCGGCTCATCGGCCGCATCCTGCAGCGCGGCGTGGACCGGGGCGAGTTCCGCGTGCCCGACATGGATTGCGGCATCCACATCGTGCTGGCGCCGCTCATCTTCATGACGATGTGGAAGCACTCCACGGCCTGCATGCCCGACCTGGAGCGGCTCTCTCCCGAGCGCTTCATCGCCGCGCAGGTGGACAACCTCCTGTGCGGGCTCTCCGTGCCGGTGGCCGCGCCGCCTGCGGCCCCTAAAATCGAGGGTTGACCCGATCCACGATCCCGCCCGGAGTAACCCCATGAACATGCCCCTGAACACGTCCGCCAACATCAGCGATCCCATCCTGCAGGCCCGCTACAACATGATCGAGCAGCAGATCCGCCCGTGGAACGTGCTGGACACCGACGTGCTGGACCTGCTGTCCGTGGTGCGCCGCGAGGAATTCGTGCCGCCCGCCTACCGCAGCATGGCGTTCATGGACATGGAGATCCCCCTCAATGCCTCCAATGAGCTGGCCCAGCGCCTGGGCCAGTGCATGCTGGCCCCGCGCGTGGAAGCCCGCCTGCTGCAGGACCTGCAGGTCAAGCCGACCGACCGGGTGCTGGAGATCGGCGCCGGCTCGGGCTACATGGCGGCCCTGCTGGCCCACCGGGCCGCGCAGGTGCTGGCGCTGGAGATCGAGCCCGATCTGGTCGAATTCGCCCGTGAGAACCTGCGCAGCGCCGGCGTGCTGAACGCCGAAGTGCGCCAGGCCGACGGTGCCCAGGGCGCGGCGGCGCAAGGCCCCTTCGACGTGATCGTGCTCAGCGGCTCGGTGAGCGAGGTGCCCCAGGCCCTGCTGTCCCAGTTGAGCGAAGGCGGCCGGCTCGCCGCCATCGTCGGCCAGGAGCCGATGATGCGCGCCACCATCGTCCGCCGCACCGGCGACCGTTTCGAGACCACGCAGCCGTGGGACACCATCGCCCCGCGCCTGCTGCACTTCCCCAAGCCATCGCGCTTCACCTTCTGATCCCTTTTCGTCTTTCTCAGGAATCCGCATGATCGACCACGTCCGCCCCGCCCAGCTCACCGAGTGGCTCGCCGCCACCCCCGTCGGTGCCCGCCCGCTGGTGCTGGACGTGCGCGAGCCGTGGGAGCTGCAGACCGCGAGCGTCGCCGCCGAGGACGGGTTCGATGTGGCCGCCATCCCGATGGGCGAGCTGCCCACGCGCCTGGCCGAACTGGACCGCGATCGCCCCACCGCTTGCCTGTGCCACCACGGCGTGCGCAGCCTGCGCGTGGCGAACTACCTCGACCAGCAGGGCTTCGACCGCGTGGCCAACATCAGCGGCGGCATCGATGCCTGGTCGCACGAGCGCGACGCGGCGGTCCCCCGGTACTGATCGATCCCCGTGGCCGCGGCATCGGGCCCGGCAGCGTGGGGCGCCACGCCTTCCTTTTCCTGAAAGACGTTCATGACGACCTTGCTTCGGTGCATTCCCTTGTCCCTGGCCGTGGCCGCTGCGCTCGCCAGTTTCGGCGCGCAGGCCCAGAGCCTGTCCCAACTGGTGGAGATGGCGCGCGGCTATGACGCGCCCTTCCAGGCCGCAAAGGCGCAGTACGACGCCGCCGGCAGCCGCGCCGAGCAGGCCCGGGCCGGGCTGCTGCCCAGCGCCGGACTCTCCGCCGGGGCCAACTACGCCAAGACCGAAGTCAACCGCCCGCCGGTGGACCTGAGCGCCCCCAGCCAGAGCGTGGGCCTCACCGCCTCGCAGCCGCTGTTCCGCCCGGCCAACCGCATCACCTTCGAGCAGGGCCAGCGTGGCATCGACATCGCGCAGGCCCAGCTCGAAGGCGTGGCCCAGGACCTCATCGTGCGGGTCAGCCAGGCGTATTTCGACGTGCTGGCCGCGCGCGACACCCTCACCTTCGTGCAGGCCCAGAAAACCGCCGTGGCCGAGCAACTGGCATCGGCCAAGCGCAACTTCGAGGTGGGCACCTCCACCGTGACCGATTCGCGCGAGGCGCAGGCGCGCTTCGATCTGGTCGTCGCCCAGGAGATCGCCGCCGACAACGACCTGCGTGTGAAGCAGCTGGCGCTCGATCAGGTGGTGGGCCGCCCCGGCGTGGCGCCTCAGCCGCTGGCCCAGCCCGTGCGGTTGCCCGAGGTCGCCCCTGCCGACGTGGGCACCTGGGTGCGCTCGGCCGAAGAGCTGCAGCCGCAGGTGCGCCAGGCCGCCATCGCGCTCGACGTGGCCCGCCTGGAGACGAAGAAGGCCGAAACCGGCCACCTGCCCACCGTGGACCTGCAGGCCGGCTACAGCGTCTCGCGCAACCCCAAGGGCACGCCGACGATTCCCAACGTCAACTCCCGTACCAACAACACCACCGTGGGCGTGCAGCTCACGCTGCCGCTGTTCGCAGGCTTTGCCGTGCAGAACCGCGTGAAGGAAACCCTGTCGCTCGAAGACAAGGCGCTGGCCGACCTGGACAATGCCCGCCGCACCGTGGCGCAGGCCACGCGCGCCGCGTTCTACGGCGTGCAGTCCGGCCAGGGCCAGGTGCGCGCCCTGGAGGCGGCCGAGGCCTCCAGCCAGAGCGCGCTGGAGGCCAACCAGCTGGGCTACCAGGTCGGCGTGCGCATCAACATCGACGTGCTCAACTCCCAAAGCCAGCTCTACCAGACCAAGCGTGACCTCGCCCAGGCCCGCTACAACGTGCTGCTGGGCACGCTCAAGCTGCGCCAGGCGGCGGGCACGCTGTCGCAGGACGATCTGCTGGCCATCGACGCGCTGACGGTGCGCTGAGGGCTGGTGCCCGCCCGGTCGGCCACCGGCAAAAGGACCGGCGAAAGCGGGCCGCTCAATCGCTGGTAGATCGCATGGACGTCATCGCGGGGCGGCATCTCGCCGAAGAGCGGGTCCTGAAGCAATTCCTGGGCGCTGGCGCGCTCACCGGGATCCCGGGCGATCATGCGGTTGAGAAGCTGGACGACATCGGCCTTGCTGTCCGGCGGCAGCGCCTTCAACGCATCCATGAACGGAAAGGTCTCTACCGAAGACGCGCTGCTGATGCCGATCAGGCCCATGGGGAAGTCCGGCGATTTCAGGAAATGCACGAGCAACTGGGCCACGCTGTAGACGTCGCGCTTGTGGTGGCTGGCCGAGGCACGCATTTCGACGTATCCCCAGGTGCCCATGCGCAGGGGCTCGCCCTTCTCGACCCCCAGGCCCATGTCGATCAGCCGGAACATCTTCTGGCGCTCGTCGTAGAGCACGTTGTTGTGCGAAATGTCCTGGTGCACCACCCCCTCGTCGGCGAAACGCGAGGCGCCGATGAGCACGTCGGCCACCATTTCCCAGGCCAGGGCCAGGTACTCCAGCGGCTTGATGTCCCCCTGGTTCAGCGCCTGGCGGGACAAGTCGATCACCTGGCTGACCTTGGGGCCTTCGATCTTCTCCGCCAGGATCCCGAACAGGCTGCCGATCTGGACCAGGCCATAGACCCGCATGACCTGGGCGGTGTCGCCGAGCGCCGCCGCCACCTGGTATTCCTTGTGGATCTTGGCCTTCTCCTGCGCGATGGCATCGGTCGGGTCCGCGCCCTCCCCCAGCGTGTCGTACAGCGTGCGGGAGGCGGGGTTGGCAGGATCGGTGCTCAGCATGGCTTTGAACACGAAATCCCGCCCGCAATCCCTGCCATCGCGCCAGAAGTTCTCGGACAGCCGCACCGCGTAGGCCGTGCCCGCGGCGCCTGCGCCCAGTCGCCGCAGGCCCTGTGCGGCATGGGAAGTGCCGTCGCCGGAAGGCTCCAGCGCGACGGCGGTGAAGCCGTTGCCGATGTCCGCCGCGCCCGGTTTCATCGCCGCGAGTCTTTCCACCAGGTCCGGCGCGCTGCACTGCTGGCTGAGCTTGCGCACCAGGCGCGGGCTGAGCACCACCCCCGGGCTGGTCGAGCGCATCACGCTCTGGAGCCGTCTCTCCTGGCCCAGGGCCAGGGCAGCATTCCAGGAATCGGACGCCCGGTGCCGCGCCACCGGCGTGGGCGGGTCCAGGAGGGCCGTGAGGATCGAAGGCGGGCTGGAGAACGCCCTCGCGCCCGGGCTGGACCGGGGCGTCGACAACGGGCTGCCGACCCCCGGCAAGGAGCGGGGACTGAACCACCCGGCCATGCGGTCGCCCAGCGCGGGAAGCTGCGCATTGAACCGCAGTCCTTCGCTGGCCCGCTCGCCCAGTGTCCGCCGCCTCCGCTCCAGCAGGAGCGACGGGTGGCTGGCCCCGGGGGCAGGAGTGCCCGGGTTGGCGGGGGGCGGGGTCGCCTGGCTGGCGGATTCTCGGCTCTCCGCCGCACTGCGTTGGGGGCTTGCAGAGAGCGGATGAGAGATCATGGAGGGGGTGCGTGCGGAGGGGATGCGGCAGGGGCCTTGACTACAACCCAGCCAGGCCGGTGCCATCCGCGCCGGCGCGAACCGATGCGCTGCATGGCGAACGCATCTCCCGGACCCAGCAGGTGCGCCGACGGTCGGGCCCCTGCCCCCTGCTGCCGCCTCTCAGGGGTTTGACGGCTTCACCGCGCCATCCCAGTGCTCGGCGATCTTGCCGTTCTCGATGCGGAACATGTCGAACCAGGTGGTGGTGTACTGGCGCGTCGGGTCCTTCGGCTCGGCGTACTCGCGCACGAAACTCAGGATGACCATGTCGCGTTCGGCGACGATCGAGACCAGCGGCGCCTTGATGCGATCCTCCACGGGCTTCGGCGTGGGGTTCCGTCGCTGGATAAAACCCACCATGGCCGAGCGGCCGGTGGGCACGTTCGGGTTGTGCTGGATATACGACTCGGCCACGTATTTCTCGGCCTGGGCCACTTGCCCGGCCTCGAACACCTCGCGCCAGAAGTCGTAGACCAACCGCTTGTTGGCACGCAGTGCCGGGTCTGCGCTTGCCAGCAACGGCGCCTGGTCGGCCGCGGGCTGAACGGGCACCTGCGCCACGGCGGCCAGCGGCAGGGAGGCGGCGAGCGCCAGCAGAAGGTGGGTGAGCTGTTTTTTCATGGATCGGTTGGGGTAACGGGTTGCGAGAAGGGACGGGCCATGCGCCAATCGCAAAGCACCGGGTGCCGCCCGGGTGCTGCGATGTTCGCCGGTCCGCTCTTGCGGAACAAGCAGGGAGCCGGCGGTACCTTGCGCTTCAGCGCGCTGAAAGCGCTGATTCCCGGGTCGACGATGCGGTCACGCCGTTGGGACATTCGTTTCTGCAGCCCATGCCGGTCCTGATCGCCTGGGGCCGGCAGAACCACCAGAACGCGGGGCGGGACGGGCAGCGTGCGGGCCGGCGCGGCCCTGTCCGGCGCTGTGATGCGGAGAGGCACGCTGGCGCTGCCGGCGCGCCTCAAAGCTGGTGCGTCACCAGCTTGAAATCCGGATCGTCCGGGTACGCCTTCACCTCGAAGCCCAGGCGCCGCATCAGCTTGAGCATGCTGGGGTTGTTGGCCAGCACCAGCCCGTCGACCTCGGACAGTCCGCGGTCGCGGGCCACGTCCATGATGCTGAGCATCAGGCGCGATCCCAGGCCGCGGCCGTTGAAGTCGTCGGCCACCACCAGCGCGAACTCGCAGCTGGACTGGTCGGGGTTGGTCACGTAGCGCGACACGCCCACGATGCGCTCGGTGCCGATGATCTCGCCGTCCTCGCCCGCGCTGCGTTCGCGGTACACCGCCACCAGCGCCATCTCGCGGTCGTAGTCGATGAGCGTGAAGCGCGCCAGCATCGAGGCCGGCAGCTCGGCGATCTGCGAGATGAAGCGAAAGTACCGGCTCTCGGGCGACAGTTCCTTGACCAGCTTTTGCAGCATCTGCGCGTCGTCGGGCCGCACCGGGCGCACCAGGTATTCGCCGCCGCCGCGCAGGGGCCACACCTGCTCGTAGCGCGCCGGGTACGGCAGGATGGACAGGTGGCTGTAATGCTCGCTGCGCCCGCCCATGGACTGCGCGGCGTGGCCGACCACGATGCGGGCGTCCACGGCGACGGCGCCCTGCTCGTCCACGATCAGCGGATTGATGTCCATCTCGCGCAATTGCGGCAGCGCGCACACCATTTCGGACACGCGCAGCAGCACCTGCTCCAGCGCCTCGCGGTTGGCCGCGCTGGCGCCTCGCCACTCGCCCAGCGTTTCGGCCACGCGCGAGCGCTCGATGAGCCGGCGCGCCAGGAACTGGTTGAGCGGCGGCAGCTCCATGGCGCGGTCGTCGATCAGCTCGATCATCGTGCCGCCCGCGCCGAAGGTGATCACCGGGCCGAACGGGTCGTCCGTCACCAGGCCGATGCAGATCTCGCGCCCGCGCCGGGCGCGCGCCATCTTCTGCACCGTCACGCCCTGGATGCGCGCGCCCGGCTGCAGGCGGGCCACGCGCTGCACCATGTCGGTATAGGCATCGCGCGCCGCCGCCCCGGTGTGGATGTCGAGCGCCACGCCGCCCACGTCGGACTTGTGGCTCACATCGGGCGAATCTATCTTGAGCGCCACCGGAAAGCCCAGCTGCGTGGCGATCATCATCGCCTCGTGCGCGCTGCGCGCCAGCAGCGTCTTGGTGACCGGCACGTTGAACGCAGCCAGCAGCGTCTTGGACTCCATCTCGGTCAGCACGTGCCGGCGCTCAGCCAGCACGCTTTCGATCATCAGCCGCGCGCCCTCGATGTCGGGCTTGGCCAGCGAGGTGAGCGGCGGCGGCGTCTGCTGCAGCAACTGCTGGTTCTGGTAGAACGAAGCAATATTGCCGAAGGCGCCCACGGCCGCCTCGGGCGTGCGGAAGCTGGGAATGGCGGCCGCGCGCAGCACCTCGCGCGCCGGGCCCACCGAGGCATCGCCCATCCAGCACGCCAGCAGCGGCTTGCCCATCAGGCGCTTGGTCTCGGCCAGCGCAGTGGCGACCGCGGCGGCATCGGTGCCCGGCTTGGGCGAATAGATGGCGAGCACGCCGTCAATCTGGCGGTCCTTCTCGGCCGCCTCCACCGCGCGCCGAAAATGCTCCGGTCCCGCCTCTTCCGACACGTCGATCAGATCGGCAAGGGACGCCAGCGGCGGCAGCTGCGGCGCCAGCGCCTCGGCCGAGGCCGGGGACAGGCGGCCCAGCTGCAGCAGGATCTCGTTCACCCAGTCGGCCGCCAGCACGCCCGGCCCGCCGCCATTGGTGACGATGGCCAGCCGCCGCCCCACCGGCCGATAGCGCGAGGCCAGGCACTTGGCGGCGGAGAACAGCTCCACGAACGACCGCACCCGCACCGCGCCCGCGCGGCGCAGGGCCGCGTCGAACACGTCGTCGCTGCCCACGAT
>NZ_BAAJYS010000134.1:0-9756 GCF_057543315.1 Acidovorax sp. KPB24-07 | reverse complement strand
TGCACGATGAGCTTGGCGATCATCGAGTCGTAGAAGGGGCTGATGGCATCGCCCTCGCGCACGCCGTCATCGATGCGCACACCGCCGCTGCCCAGGGACGCGCGCTCGAAGCTGGTGGCCGCGGGCTTGCGGTACACCTGCAGCGTGCCGGTGGCGGGCAGGAACTGGTTGTCGGGGTTCTCGGCGCAGATGCGCGCCTCGATGGCATGGCCGCCGATGCGCAACTGGTCCTGCGCCAGCGGCAACGGCTCGCCGCAGGCCACGCGCAATTGCCACTCCACCAGGTCCTGGCCGGTGATGGCCTCGGTCACCGGGTGCTCCACCTGCAGGCGGGTGTTCATCTCCATGAAGAAGAAGTCCATGGACCCATCGGCCCGCTGCTCCACGATGAATTCCACCGTGCCCGCGCCCACGTAGTTCACCGCGCGTGCAGCGGCCACCGCGGCGTTGCCCATCTCGGCGCGCATGGCCGGGGTCATGCCGGGGGCCGGGGCCTCTTCCAGCACCTTCTGGTGGCGCCGCTGCACCGAACAGTCGCGCTCGAACAGGTACACGCAGTTGCCCAGGGTGTCGCCGAACACCTGGATTTCGATGTGGCGCGGGCGCTGCACGTATTTCTCGATGAGCACCGCGTCGTCGCCGAAGCTGTTGATGGCCTCGCGCTGGCACGACGCCAGGGCGGCGGCGAAGTCTTCCGACCGGTCCACCGCGCGCATGCCCTTGCCGCCGCCGCCCGCGCTGGCCTTGATGAGCACGGGGTAGCCGATGCGGTCGGCCTCGCGCTGCAGCAGCGCGGGGTCCTGGTCGGCGCCGTGGTAGCCCGGCACCAGGGGCACGCCGGCCTTTTCCATGAGCTGCTTGGACTCGGCCTTCAGGCCCATGGCCTGGATGGCGGACGGGGGCGGGCCGATGAACACCAGCCCGGCATCCGCACAGGCCTGGGCGAATTCCTCGTTCTCCGACAGGAAGCCGTAGCCGGGGTGCACCGCCTGCGCGCCCGTGGCCCGGGCCGCGTCGATGATGCGCTGCCACTGCAGGTAGCTTTCTTTGGGCGAGCTGCCGCCGATGTGCACCGCCTCGTCGCATGCGGCGACGTGCTTGGCACCGGCGTCGGCATCGGAGTACACGGCCACGGTCTTCACGCCGAGGCGACGTGCGGTCGCGGCCACACGGCAGGCGATTTCACCGCGGTTGGCAATCAGGATCTTCTTAAACATGGGCCACCTCCGCGGTGAAACCGCCTGCGCACGCTGCGCGTGCCACGCCATTGGCCGAAACGGCTGCGATGCGGCCGTTTTCACCGCGGTTGGCAATCAGGATTTTGGAGAACATTCAAACCACCTTCGCAGGACCGGAAAAAAGGGACGACACGCGCCGCAGCACGGCACGCAGGAATTTGAAAAGCACGATCAGCAGCAGCGCCGACAGCACCAGCATCACCACCAACGCGATGCCGAACAGCACCGGGTGCTGCGTGGCCATCCACACGACGGCCACCACCAGGCCGTCCTCGAAGAACGACAGCAGCCAGTTGGAGAACGGCTCGGGCGAGGTGTTGGCCGCGGCGCGCGTGGTCATCTTGGTGGCCAGTGCCGTGGCCGAGAGCGAGCCGCCCAGCAGCCCCGCGACGAGGCCCATGGTGGCGTTGTCGGCGCCGAACACGCCCGCGGCCAGCAGCGCGCCACCGGGAATGCGGATGACGGTGTGCACCGCATCCCAGGCGCTGTCCAGCCAGGGCACCTTGTCGGCGAAGAACTCCACGCACAGCAGCAGCCCACTCACAGTGAGGACGGCCGGGTGCTGCAGCGCGTGCAGCCCGGCAGGCAGTGGCAGCCAGCCACCCGCGCCCATGAGCCCCACGATGAAGACCACCGCATAGAGCCGGAACCCGCTGGCCCAGCCGAGCGCAGCGGCCAGCGCCAGCAGGCCCGGCAGGTCCATCGCCGAAGTGGCCTGGGCCGCGCCGGCCGCCACGTCGCGGGCGGTGCCGGGGTCCACGTGCAGCCCCATGGTGTGGAGCCACTGAACGATGTGCAGCCAGAGCGCGTCCATGCCGTCCCCGGTCAGCCCGGCCCCACCAGCCAGGACGGCTTGCGCTTTTGCAGGAAGGCCTGCACGCCCTCGCGGCCCTCGTCGCTGGCGCGGATGTCGGCAATGCCCTGCACCGTGGCGGCGATGAGCGCGGCATCGATGTCGCGGCCCGCCACGTCCTGCACCAGCCGCTTGCAGGCGCGCACGGCGGCCGGGCTGGCGCTGGTGAGCGCCTTGAGCCACGCATTCACCGTGTCGTCGAGCTGCTCGAACTCCACTACCGCGTGCACGAAGCCCAGGTGCAGCGCCTCGGCCGCGCCGAAGCGCTCGGCGGTCAGGAAATAGCGGTGGGCGGCGCGCGCGCCCATGGCGCGGATCACATAGGGGCTGATGGTCGCCGGGATGAGCCCCAGCTTCACCTCCGACAGGCAAAAGCCCGCCGTGTCGACGGCCACCGCCATGTCGCAGGCCGCCACCAGGCCCATGCCGCCGGCATACACGTCGCCCTGCACGCGGGCGATGGTCGGCTTGGGGCACTCGTAGATCGTGCGCAGCATCTCGGCCAGCGCGCCGGCGTCGGCCACGTTCTCCTCGCGCGTGTAGTCGGCCATGCGGCGCATCCAGTTCAGGTCGGCGCCGGCACAAAAGGCCGTGCCCTGCGCGGCCAGGACCACGGCTCGCACGCCGTCGCGGCTGCCTGCCTGCGCGAAGGCGTCGGTGAGCGCGGCAATGGTTTCGTCATTGAAGGCGTTGCGCAGATCGGGCTGCGCCAGCGTGATGCGCGCCACGGCGCCGTCATAGGCCGTCTGGACGGAATTCATGGGTTGGGTCCTCGGTGCTCTGGAGAAAAAGCCGGGCGCGGATGCGGCCGGATGCGTGCGGCGGACCAATGCCGGGGCCTCATGGCGCCTCCCACACGACGTGGTCGTCCACGGCATACAGGTGGCAGGTCGCCGCCTTGGCGTTTTCGTTGCAGCGGGCCACCGCCGCGGCCATGGCATCGGCCCGGCCGTAGTAGTAGGCCCAGGCGCCGCTGGGCGCGATGGCGTAGGCCCGCGGCCACGGCGCCGCGAGAAACTTGCGGTAACCCTCGCGCGCCGCATCGCGCACGTAGGGGATGGCCGACGCATCGGCGACGGGGTAGGCGTCGGTGGCCCGGGGCACGGCGCTGTCGTGCGGCATCATCGGAATGTGCGTCACCGGCCGGGACGGCAGGCCCAGGCCGGCCAGGAAGCGCTCCACCTCCGGCAGCCAGATCGGCACGCCGCTTTGCGAGGCGAACAGCCGGTGCGAATCGGTTCCGAACCGGCCATACGCCACCAGCTGCGCCCGCCCACCGGCGGCCACGTAGCGCGCGTACATGTCGCGGTACAGCGAGGTGGGCCAGTACGAATCGTTGTCGCCGTAGAACCACAGCGACGGCAGGCGCGTGCCCTGGCCGTAGGCACCGAAGGCGCTGGCCAGGTTGTTTTCCCAGCCGGGGCATTGCTCCTGCCGCAGTCCGCCGGCGAAATTGATGAGGCCGCGCACGCCGGGCGGGTTCAGCGTGCCCAGCGCCAGGGTGGTCAGGCCGCCGTGCGACTGGCCGACGACCACGATGCGCTGGCTGTCCGCATCCGGCAGGCGGCGCACGTAGGCCAGGGCAGCCTGCACGTCCTCGGCCTGGTTGCGGCCATTGCCTTCCACGTTGCAGCCGCTGCCCAGGTAGGCGCCCGTGGACCGCGAGAAGCCCTGGCGCATCGGGATCACCACGAGGTAGCCGCGCTCCACGAACACGCGGGCGGCCGCCAGGTAGCGCGCACGCTCCTGCAGGCGCGGATTGCCGTTGGCCTTGCCGTGGTTGATCACGACGACGGGAAACGGGCCCGTGCCCGCCGGGCGGTACACGGTGGTTTCCAGCTCGGTGGCCAGCAGCCCTTCGCCCTTGGGCACCATCACGATCTGCTCGTGCAGTGTGGCATCCAGCGTGGGCGGTGTGGACGGCGCCAGCTGCGCCAGGGCGGGCAAGGCGCCCAGCAGCAGCGCGCAGCGCAGCAGCCAGGCCAGGGCGTGTCGGCGAAGGGTCATGGCGGGATCTGCGTCGGAGTCTTCGGCAGGCTGGCGGTCACATGCGGAACAGGCCGAACTTCGTGTCTTCGATGGGCGCATTGCGCGTGGCCGACAGGCCCAGCGCCAGCACGCGGCGCGTGTCGGCGGGGTCGATCACGCCGTCGTCCCACAGCCGCGCGGTGGCGTAGTAGGGGTGGCCCTGGCTCTCGTACTGCTGGCGGATGGGGGCCTTGAAGGCCTCTTCTTCCTCGGCACTCCACTGGCCGCCCTTGCCCTCGATGCCGTCGCGCTTGACGGTGGCGAGCACGCTCGCGGCCTGGTCGCCGCCCATGACGGAGATGCGCGCGTTGGGCCACATCCACAGGAAGCGCGGCGAATACGCCCGCCCGCACATGCCGTAGTTGCCCGCGCCGAACGAGCCGCCGATGACGATGGTGAACTTGGGCACGGCGGCGGTGGCCACGGCGGTGACCATCTTGGCGCCGTTGCGCGCGATGCCCTCGTTCTCGTACTTGCGGCCCACCATGAAGCCGGTGATGTTCTGCAGGAACACCAGCGGGATCTTGCGCTGGCAGCACAGCTCGATGAAGTGCGCGCCCTTGAGGGCGGACTCGCTGAACAGGATGCCGTTGTTGGCGATGATGCCCACGGGCATGCCCTCGATGCGCGCGAAGCCCGTGACCAGCGTGGTGCCGTAGCGCGCCTTGAACTCGTCGAACTCGCTGCCGTCGACGATGCGGGCGATGATCTCGCGCACATCGAAGGGCTTGCGCGTGTCCACCGGAATCACGCCGTACAGCTCATCCGCTATGAATTTAGGAGCAACAGAGGCATGCAATTCCCCGGCATGGGCCTTGTTTCTATTCAAATTGCGCACCGCGTTGCGGGCCAGTTGCAGCGCGTGCAGGTCGTTTTGCGCCAGGTGGTCGGCCACGCCGGACAGGCGCGTGTGCACGTCGCCGCCCCCTAAGTCCTCGGCCGTCACGACCTCGCCCGTGGCCGCCTTCACCAGCGGCGGGCCCCCCAGGAAGATGGTGCCCTGGTTCTTGACGATGATGGATTCGTCGCTCATGGCCGGCACGTAGGCGCCGCCGGCGGTGCACGAGCCCATCACCACGGCGATCTGCGCGATGCCCTGCGCGCTCATGTGCGCCTGGTTGTAGAAGATGCGGCCGAAGTGGTCGCGGTCGGGAAACACCTCGTCCTGGTTGGGCAGGTTGGCGCCGCCCGAGTCCACCAGGTAGATGCACGGCAGGTGGTTCTGCGCGGCCACCTCCTGCGCGCGCAGGTGCTTCTTCACCGTCATGGGGTAGTAGGTGCCGCCCTTCACCGTGGCGTCGTTGCACACCACCATGCAGTCCACGCCGCTCACGCGGCCGATGCCGGCGATCAGCCCGGCGCCGGGCGCGTCGTTGTTGTACATGTTGAGCGCGGCCAGGGGCGCCAGTTCGAGGAACGGCGTGCCGGGGTCCAGCAGCATCTGCACACGCTCGCGCGGCAGCAGCTTGCCGCGGGCCGTGTGCTTGGCGCGGGCAGCTTCGCCACCGCCCTGGGCCACCTGGGCGGTGCGGGCGCGCAGGTCATCGACCAGGGCGCGCATGGCGGCGGCATTGGCCAGGAAGTCGGCCGAGCGGGCATTGAGTTGGGATTCGAGGATCATGCGGTGGTGCTTTCCTGCAGGCCGAGCTGTTCTTTCATGGCGTCGCGGATCTTGAATTTCTGGATCTTGCCGGTCACCGTCATCGGGAACTCGGCGACGAATCGGATGTAGCGCGGCACCTTGTAGTGCGCGATCTGCCCCTTGCAGAACGCGCGGATGTCGTCCTCGGTGGGTGCGGCCGTGCCGGGCTTGGCGATGATCCAGGCGCACAGCTCTTCGCCGTAGCGGGCATCGGGCACGCCCACCACCTGCACGTCCTGCACCTGCGGGTGGCGGTAGAGAAACTCCTCGATCTCGCGCGGGTACACGTTCTCGCCGCCGCGGATCACCATGTCCTTGATGCGGCCGACGATGTTCACGTAGCCCTCGGCATCCATGGTGGCCAGATCGCCGGTGTGCATCCAGCCGGCATCGTCGATGGCCTCGCGGGTCCTGGCCGGGTCGTCCCAGTAGCCGTGCATGACCGAGTAGCCGCGCGTGCACAGCTCGCCGCGCTCGCCCACGGGCACCACGGCGCCGGATTCGGGGTCGATGATCTGGATCTCCAGGTGCGGCTGCACCTGGCCCACGGTGGACACGCGCTTGTCCAGCGGCGTCTCGGTGCTGCTCTGGCAGCTGACCGGGCTGGTTTCGGTCATGCCGTAGGCGATGGTGATCTCCGACAGGTGCATGTCGCTCACCACGCGCTTCATCACCTCGATGGGGCACGGCGAGCCGGCCATGATGCCGGTGCGCAGCGTGGACAGGTCGAACTCGGCGAAGCGCGGGTGGTCCAGCTCGGCGATGAACATCGTGGGCACGCCGTGCAGGCCAGTGCAGCGCTCGGCCTGCACCGTCTCCAGCACCTTGAGCGGATCGAAGCCGTCGCTCGGGTACACGATGGCCGCGCCGTGCGTGAGGCAGGCCAGGTTGCCCAGCACCATGCCGAAGCAGTGGTACAGCGGCACGGGAATGCACAGCCGGTCCTCGGGGGTGAGCCGCATGCACTCGCCGATGAAGAACCCGTTGTTCAGGATGTTGCGGTGCGTGAGCGTGGCGCCCTTCGGAAAGCCCGTGGTGCCGCTCGTGAACTGGATGTTGATGGGGTCGTTGGCGTCCAGCGTGGCGGCCACGGCATCGATGCGCGCATCCTGCGCGTCGCCGCGCGCCATCAGTTCGGAAAACCGCAGCAGGCCGGGCGAGTCGCCGCCGCCCGCCGCGTCTCCCAGCGCGCCGTCGATCCACACCACCGTGCGCAGCTGCGGCAGCCGGTCGGACTGCAGTGCGCCAGGCGTGCCGGCGGCCCACTGCGGCGCCAGTTCGCGCAGCATGCCCAGGTAGTCGCTGGTCTTGAAGCGCGCCATGGTCACCAGCGCCTTGCAGCCGACCTTGTTGAGCGCGTATTCCACCTCCGAGGTGCGGTAGGCGGGGTTGATGTTGACCAGCACCAGGCCCACCTGCGCGGTGGCCAGCTGCATGAGCACCCATTCGGCGTTGTTGTGCGACCAGATGCCCACCCGGTCGCCCGGGTTCAGGTCCAGCCCCAGCAGCGCGCTGGCCAGGCGGCGCACCTCGGTGTGCAGCTGGCCGTAGGTGTAGCGCAGGCCCTGGTGCACGCTCACCAGCGCCTCGCGGTCCGGCTGGCGCTGCGCCATGTCGCTGAAGAAGGCGCCGATCGTCTGCTCGATCAGGGGCACCGCCGTGCTGCCGCGTGCAAAGGCGGAAGTCAACGGGGCGGTCGGGCTCACTGGGTCCATGGCAATGTCTCCTCGTGTGGCACGCCCCCGGCCCGGCCGGGAACGGCGATGGGCCGCAGCATACGCCCGCCCGGGCCCGGACCGCATGACAGATGGGGTCACAAAGGTTGCAATATGCGCCACGCAAGGCAAACTCCCCCCATGCCCGAACCCGCCACCGCCCTGCACCGCACCGCCCCCCACGCGCCCACCGCCGCCACGCCCATGGCCTTCGTACGGGCCATCGTGCAGGCCTACACCCAGCGCGGCATGGACGCCTCGGCCGTGCTGCGGCAGGCACAAATCACGCCATCGGACATCGCGCATCCGCACGGGCGCATCACGGCGCTGCAGATGGAGCAGCTCTCCGACGGCGCCATGCGCGAACTGGACGACGAGGCCCTGGGCTGGTTCGGCCGGCGCCTGCCCTGGGGCAGCTACGGCATGCTGGCGCGGGCCTCGATCAGCGCGCCGCACCTGGGCCTGGCCCTGCAGCGCTGGTGCCGCCACCACGGCCTGCTGACCGACGACATCGCCCTGCACCTGACCAGCGACGGCGCCATCGCCACGCTGGCGATCACCGAACACCGCGACCTGGGAACGCTGCGCGAGTTCTGCCTGGTCTCGATGCTGCGCAACGCGCTGGGGCTGGCCTGCTGGCTCATCGATTCGCGCCTGCCGCTGCAGGGCGCGGATTTTCCTTTCGCGCCACCGCCGCACCAGGCGGCCTATCCGCTGCTGTTCGCCGGCCCCATCGCCTTCCGCGCGCCGCATGCCGCGCTGCGCTTCGATGCGCGCTATCTGGCGATGCCGCTGCAGCGCGACGAGAACGCGCTGCGCACCATGCTGCAGCGCGCGCTGCCCCTGACGGTGCGCCAGTACCGGCGCGACCGCCTGCTGGTGCAGCGCGTGCGGCAGGCGCTGGCAGCCGACACTGGCACGCTGCAGGGCGCGGACGCGCTGGCCGAGCGGCTGCACCTGTCGCCGCGCACGCTGCACCGCCAGCTCAAGGAAGAAGGCGCATCGCTGCAGGCGCTGAAAGACGAGGTGCGCCAGCACCGCGCCATCGAATGGCTGCACCGCACCGACCGGCCGATCAAGCAGGTGGCGCAGGCCGCGGGTTTCCTCAACGAAAAGAGCTTCATCCGCGCGTTTCGGGGCTGGACGGGGCAGTCCCCCGCCGCGTTCCGCCGCGCCGCCCGGCTGGCGGGCGGGGGTGGATTCGGCCAGGGCGTGTGACCTAAGCCTTGCCGGCGGCGGCCTCGTCAGGAATGGGGCGCACGAACAGCTTGGCATAGCTGCGCAAGGTGCCCGATTGCGACAGGTCGTCGGTGATGAACGCCTGGTACTTGGCGCTCAATGCGTCGCCCGACGCGCCGCTGCCGTGGTTGACCTGATCGAGAAAATCCTGCCGCATCTGCTGCAGTTGCGCGTGCGACATCCCACGGTCCTTCAGCGCCTGGAACGCCGCCTCCCGCTTCATCCCGGCGAGGGCGATGGGCTTGGCTCCTGCGGCCGCAGGCACCGCCGCCGGCGCTTGCTGCACCTTGGCGGAGAACTTCGGCGCCTCCTGCCGCCCGGCGCCCGCATTCGGCCGGGGACCTGCATTCGGCTTGGGCTCCGCGTTCGGCCGAGGCCCGGCATCGGCCTGGGGACCGGTGTCTGGCTTGGGGCCGGCATCCGCCTTGGCACCTCCGGCGCCCGCTTTCGGCGGAGGCGGCAAAGCCGTCAGAAAATCCACCACACCGGCGGTGTCGTTCAACAGCAACTGCTTCAGCTCCGGCTCAGTGAAGTTCTCGCGCAGCCGCTGCCAGTTCTCGGCACGGACCTCGGGGCCCTTGCCCGGGGCATGGCCGCCCAGGATCGCCACGAGATCCTTCAGCCTCGGTGGGTCCATGCGATCGATTTCATGCAGCTGGAACACGGCCAGCACCTGGGCCGCAGGCGATTTCGGCAGTGCCGGCGTTGTCAGGAACTTCATCACGGCGGCAGTCTTCTTCAGCAGCAACTGCTGCAGTTCAGGCCCTTTGAACTGGCTGCGCAGCAGCTTCCAGTTCCGGGCCAGCAGCGCCGGGTCCACGCCCAGGGTGCGCCCGCCCAGGAGCTTCGTGAACTGCTTGACCTGCATCGGGGTCATGCGGTCGACTTCATGCAGCGGGATGCTGGACAGCACCTGCGCGACCGTCGGCTTCAGCGGAACGATCGGTGGCGCGCCCGGCCGCCGGGCATGGGCGCTGGCGTGTCCCGCGAACTTCTGCGGCGCAGGCCCCCGGCGGTCGGTGGCGGTGGCGCTGTCGGCCG
>NZ_BAAJYS010000133.1:0-9991 GCF_057543315.1 Acidovorax sp. KPB24-07 | reverse complement strand
CGGGCGCGCACGTGGCGACCAGGTCGCGAAGACGTTTCAACCCACGCCGCCCGCACGGGGCGCGACGCAGCATGTAGGGCGGCAGAGTGGCAGTGAAGTTTCAACCCACGCGCCCGCACGGGGCGCGACGTGCGCGACGCAAAATCATGTGGAAGTTCAGCGGGTGTTTCAACCTACGCGCCCGCACGGGGCGCGACTCTACATGCCCAGCGTGGGCTATTCCGTGTGCTCAGTTTCAACCCACGCGCCCGCACGGGGCGCGACGTGCCTTTTTCCCCAAGCCGGTCATCGAGATGGCGTTTCAACCCACGCGCCCGCACGGGGCGCGACACGGCCTGCTTGTTGAGGTCGGGCGCCAGGCGCTTGTTTCAACCCACGCGCCCGCACGGGGCGCGACGCCCCCGCGAAGCTCAATCACTTTCAGCATGTCCATGTTTCAACCCACGCGCCCGCACGGGGCGCGACGGCCCATTTATAACCGCCTGTCCCCACTAGCAAAAATCCCCTCTCTCCGCGAACCCCTTCCCCCTGGCAGGCGTACCAGCGCCTCTCCCACGTGCCAGGAGAAAAATCATCGGTCAATCAAAGAGTTAGAACTCCGCGAAGCGCGATGGCCGTGCCCAGTCGCTTGGGGTTCGCAAAATGGCGCCGCCGGTGCCCAAGGCGTGTCAGAGAATAAGCGGAGCGTTCAGGTCGAGAACGGGCTTGGCCCCCACGTGTTCCACCCGGTCTTTCCATTGTTGGCCCAGGTAGTAAAACCGCAGGCTGTCTGTAGCCGGGTCGATGATCTGGACCAAGCGGTTTTTCAGGGCCACCCATTGTGCCGAGTCCACTTCGATCTCGAACACCGAGTACTGCACGCGCTGGCCAAAATCCAGGCACGCTTTGGCGATGTGCCGCAGGCGCCGGGCACCCACCTTGTCCTGCGAACGGACGTCATAGCTCACAAGCACCATCATGATCGGCGATGCCTCATTTCCAAAGGAAGGGTGGGTAGGCGTCGAGGTCGCCGCGCAAATGGCGGGCCAGCAATTGGGCCTGGATGAATGGAAACAGCCCGATGGGTGCCTTTTCTTCCAGAAAAACGTGCCGCAGCGTTTCGCGCTTGCGCTCCTGGTAGGCCGTCAGCACCGTCTTGCGCGATTCTTCGCGCAGCAGCACGGCGCCGTTGTCCATCGTCTGAAAATCGCGCTCGCCGATCTGGCGCAAGTTGATCAGCGACAGCGCCAGCCGGTCGGTCAGCAGCGGCCGAAACTCCTCCAGAAGATCCAGCGCCAAGCTGGGCCGGCCTGGCCGGTCGCGGTGCAGAAAGCCCACCGCCGGGTCCAGCCCCACGCTTTCCAGGGCCGAGCGGCAATCGTGGGTCACCAGCGTGTATAAAAAAAGAGAGCAGGGCGTTGACCGCATCCAGCGGCGGCCTGCGGCTGCGCCCGGTGAACCGCATGGCGGTGCCGGGCACGCGGATGAGGTGGTCGAACACCCCGAAGTAAGCCTGCGCCGCTTCGCCCTCGTACCCGCGCAGCAGGTCCACCGACGGTGTCTGGGCCAACTTGCCGGCGATGCGTTCCAGACGCTGGTGGGCATGCGCCAGGGCGGCTTCGTCTCCGGCCGCCAGCTTGCTGCTGTGATCGCGCAGGGCCCGGCCCAGCACGGCGCGCTGGTTGTGCAGCTTGCCCTGCAGAAGATTGCGCACGATGCCGGCACACCCCTCGGGGTTGTCCGCGTTGCGGTACTGCGCGCGCCGCAGCAGGACGTTGCCGGACACGGGTCCTTCCACCCGCGCCAGAAACCTGCCGTTGGTCGTGAGAAAGCAGGTGCTGATGCCCTGCTCCGCGCAATAGCCCAGCAAAGGGGGCGACACCAGCACGCGGCCAAAGCACACCAGGCTTTCCAGCATGTGCACGGGCAGCCGGGCACGCACCGTTTGCTCGACTTCCATCACGATGTTCGCACCGTCCTTGTGAAGCCAGGCGCCTTCGGTGGTCACATACAGGGTGTTCAGCTGTCTGCGCATGGTGGCTCCGCCTCGCTGTCTTCTTTCAGTTGCCGTGCGAGCCAGTCGTTCACGCTGCTCTGGCGTCTCAGCAGCTTGGGCTGGCACAGGTCGAGCAGCGAGCAGGCATCGCAGCGCTTGGGGCTGTACTGCGCGGTGGGTGTGATGTTCGCGTCCAGCATGGCGCGTGTGGCACCGATGGTTTCCCGCGTGAGTTGGCGCAGGGCCTGATCGAACGGCACATCGGTGCGCCGGCGTGTCTCGCCATAGAACAGGGCGCCCTGCGCAATCGGCTGCTCCAGCATCGCTTCCAGGCACAGGGCCTGTGCGCACAGTTGCACTTCGTCCGCGCGATGGGCCTTGGGCCGCCCGCGTTTGTATTCCACGGGAAACGCCTGTTCGCCGTCTTCGATCTCGTGGAACTCCACCACATCCGCAATGCCGGTGATGCCCAGCCCCGGGTGCGCCAGCGGCATGGCCGTGACCGTGCGCACACCGCGTCGGCGCTCGCCCCGGGGCTTGTCGGCGCGCTCGTGCAGCACCCGCCCCTCTGCAGTGTGGCGGCTTTCCGCCCACAGTTGCTCCACGTGGATGAGGGCGCACTGGCGAGGGCAATACCGGTAGTGTTGCAGCGCCGAAAGGGGAATGAAGTCCGATTCGTCCACGGCCTGCCTCCAGGCGTGCGAAGCCGCGCTAGATCAGCTCACGAACGGCCACGCCCGAAGGAATGGCCGCTTGGTCGATCTCCACGCGGTAATCCGCAAACCGGCGTGGAGCGCTATCCGTATCGGCCTGTGCCGGTGTGATCCGGACGGCATCGAACAGCACATGCGCTGGTGCATTGCCCATGGCGCTTTCATGCTCGAACACGATCAGCTTGCGTGCCGCCATTTCGCCGCGTGCGGCCGAGCGGTCGTGTTCGAACATGTTGATGAGCGCGCGCCAGAACAGCTCCAGGTCTGCGTCGGAAAAGCCCGTGCGCTCGGCCAGCTTGGCCGAAACAAAACCGTGCGCGCGGTACAGGCCATAGGGAATGATGTGCTTTCGGCCCATGGTGCGGTTGTCGCCGCTCTGTGCCTCGGCCTCCTTCTCGGTGGTCACGGCCATGCGGGTGATCGAAATCTCCAGCGGCACCACGGGGTCGATGGAGGTGGCGAAAGCCATCTGCACCGGCCCGCGCACCTGGCCCGCGTTGACACCCGTGGTCATCACCGCGCCGAAGGTGCGCACGTCGAAGAAGTTGTTGCACATCCATTGCGTGATGGCGCGGGCTTTCTCTTCTTCCTTGGGCAGCTTCTTGTCTTCAGGTTTCAGCGACTGGGCATCGTAGGCTTTGCGGTGCTGGTTGTTGAGCACGGCCTTTTCCTGCATGTAGATGGCATAGCCCGCGTCGGCCGGTTTGTCCAGGCTGACGAAGTTGCGGATCTTGCGCTTCAGGCACACGTCGGTCACCAGGCCCCGGTTGGTCTCGGGGTCCAGGCGCGGCAGGTTGCCGGCGTCTGGATCGCCATTGGGGTTGCCGTTGGTGATGTCGAAAAGGTAGACGAACTCGTAGCGGTGGGCAATGGCGGTCATGCGGGGGCTCCCTCGGTGTTGTCGGTGTTGGAATCTGCGGTGTCTTGTTCGGCCTCCGTGCCGCCTTTGGTGAAACGGCTTTGGGACTGGTGGTAGTACCCGATGGCGAAGCGGCCCTGGTCCTCGATGCGCAAGCTGCGCGGAAACTGCTCCCCCAGGCCATCGACGATTTCGCGGATGTCCTTTTCCAGGTTCACGGCCAGGCCCGGCTTGTCCTTGCGGAGCTTGCCCAGGTGGTTCTGCGTATTGCGCAGCAGCACCGGAAAGACGGATGCCGGCGTGGCCGATGCCGCGCCGTAATACCGGTCGCGGATGTTGGCATTGACTTGGCCGCCGAGCGCGCTGCGCTGCACCGCTTCCAGCACCGCGAACAGGCGGCCCAGCCGGTAGCCTGGGTTTTCGGATTGCTTGTCGAGACTCACGGGAACCTCCTCCTTGTGGATGTGTGTGTGGATGCCCAGCCGCTTCTCCCGGGCCAGGATGCCTTTGCAGATCGCCGCGCGCAGGCCTGACAGGTTGCCGTCCGAGCGGATGCGCATGAGGGTGTTGGCCAGCAGGCTGCGCGGGTAGGACCGGCCGCTCAGCACCGAGCGCATGAATTCACCGGCCAGGTTGTTGAAGGCATCGTCCATCTTGGGCATGGCGCCTTCGCGGTTCGGTACCGTCGCAAGAATGACGCGGCGCGCGGCCGGCGCGGTCTTCCAGGGCACGGGTTCGATCCGAAAGTCCTGCGCGTGCTGGGCCAGGCGTTGGGCCAACATGCCCAGCGTGCCCGTCTCCCAGAAGCGGATGGAGATGCGCGAGGCGTTCGGAGCCAGCCCCAGCACGAACATGCGCGTGCCGTCCTGCAGCTTCGGATTCAGTTCGCTCAAGGGGCGTCCCTTGACGATCTGCTCCAGCACCTCACGCACCCGCGCCGCTTCCTGGGAGTCGTCCGGCGGCGCGTTGAGCAGCGACTCGAATGTCAGTTCGGCTTCCTGCGCCTGATCCGCATCGTCCGCCTCCGCCCAGAACACCACGCTCGCATCGCCGATCTGGATGCGCTGGCGGTTGTGCTCGCCGCGCCGCAGCAGGTGGTTGAGCACGGTGGTATAGGCAAAGGCGGCCTGCTCGGAAACGGGCGCGTTCTCGCCCTGGCTCTTGCCATACGACGTGAACGACTCCAGGTTGAACGACACGATGGACGCGCCCGCGCTTTGCGCGCCGTTCACGCCTTTGATGGCGGGGTGCAAGTTCGCGATTTTTGATCGTTTGCCGGTTACCAGGCAGTCGGCCCAAGCCGCTGCTTTGTCAGCATCAACGAATATCCTTTCGCGCGCTTCTTCTGCTGCTGGACGCTGATGCAGGAAGCGCAATTCTCCGTCGAGGCGGAACACAATGTTCGCGCCCACCAGGCCCTCCGCATGTGGGGTAAAGAGTGCATGCGACGACAGGGATTCAGGTTTCCATTCCTTCACGAATGATTGAAGGGCAATAAGCCCTGGATCATTGAAGTTGGACATGGTGGAGAGGTGCAGCTCTCGAAACGTGGCATGGTCTTGGGCTGCCTTCGCTTCGCCGACACCCAGCACGTAGCTGCTTTTGTCCCACAGGAAAAATGACTTTGAACCAGTGCCCGGGCGTTTGAAAGATGCAGGCACGGCGATGACCCTGGGCAGCGGCTTTTTTCCTGCTGTATTCCTGATGTCGTTGACAGCCGTCACTGAACCATCTGTCGCCAGAACGATTTCATAGGAGATGTTCTCTTGTGAGTACCCTGGCTGGGCAATGGCGCTATCGCCGGTGTTTTGGAGTCGGCTGTAGTAACCGTTCAGGGCCTGCAGAATCATGACTTCACCTCTTCGCTGTGCCAGGGCGGCACCTCGATCACGCCGGCCGCCATCTGTGCGCGGAAGAAGCGGGGCGACATGCCCCGGTCGAAATCGATGTCGTGCAGCGTCCAGCCCAGGTCGCGTGCCTCCTTAAGGCTTTCGTGCTTCTCGGGGATGGGGTCGCCGTCTTCGATCAGCTGGAAGTTCGCCGGAAACTCCCGCACGCCCATGCAGGGCTGCTGAAAGCACTGCCCCTTGCGCGCGCGGCGGTTGAAGATGTCCAGGTGCTTGCCCACAGAGTCCTCGGCCCCGGCCTTGGGGGTGAGATCGAAGTGTGCTTCGATCACATAGGCCACGTCGCGCAGGATGGTGGCGGCGCGCTGCTGCCGGTCTTCATCGACGTAATTCGCCAGCCCCGCGGTGTCGCCGGCCTTCATGGCCTTGGTCACGCTGGCGGGGGAGAGCTTGCCGCCCACTTCGTTGCGCCGAATGGATTCGAAGCGGATGGGTTTCAGCACATGGATGCGGTCCACGTGCCATCGGATCGCCGGCTTCCAGTGGATCGCATCGAGAATGCCGCGCGCGGCGGAGGGGGTGATGACGTCGTAGGAGACGCGTTCCACCTTCATTTCGGGGCGCGTAAAGCAAGCGCGTTCGCCCCAGACCTTGAGCTTCACTCCATATCCCATGGGCCCTCCCGGTTGTTTCATTGGATCATCGCTGGCCGCCCCGACAGCGGGCTTACCAGTTCAGGTGTTCGGTGCGGATGAATGCCGGGTGGTCCCAGCTCAATCCAAATTGCGGGTCGTAGAGGCCGTCGTGGGCGAGCACCATGAACTGGTCGCCCCATTTTTGAGGCGCGACAGGAATGACCGCGCCCGCCTCGTAGAGCGCCTCGAAGCCCTGGCGGGGCAGTTGCACCAGATAGGGCTGCAGCTTGCGCGCGAGGCCGACGCTGCCTTCGGCGTGCTCCAGGTCGCGCAGAAAGCCTTTGGCGTCGTCGTCATACGGCACGATCACCGGCATCTGCACGGTGTCGATCATGCGGAATTTCATGGCCAGCGTTTCCATGGGAAGGCTGTCGATGCGGCTTTCGCGCAGCAGGCCCATGAGGTCAGGCTTGTCCAGCGAATCACCGCCCTTTTGCCAATACAACAGGGCGAAGTAGCGGCCGATGGCCTCGGGCGACAAAGGGTCGCCTGCGTTCTGACGCAGCACTTCGCGGGCGGCCTGGGCGTATTGCTTCAGTTCAGGCGGTGGGGCCCAGTCTTCGTTGGCGTTGGCAAACACCCGCACGTCGCTGGCGTCCAGGGGCCTGCCGCCTTCGCGGTTGCAGCGGCCTGCCGCCTGGGCGATGGAGTCCAGGCCCGCTTCGGCGCGCAGCACGGTAGGGAAATCGACGTCCACGCCTGCTTCGATCAAGCTCGTGCTCACCACCCGGCATGGCTCACCATCCTTGAGCATCTGCCGCACCTCGGCCAGCACGGCGCTGCGGTGTTTGGCGCACATCAGCGTGGTCAGGTGGCGTGCGCCGGGCAGATCGGCCATGGCCTGGTACACGGCCCTCGCATGGCGGCGGTTGTTGACGATGCACAGCACCTGTTCACGCGAGCGCATCTCGGCGGCCAGCGCCTCGTCGCTCAGCGTGCCCACATGCCGCACCCGCACGCGTTCGAGCTGGCGGAACAGCCTGTCCGGCTCCGGCGCCAGCTCGCGCACGCCCGTGAGCCCGCCTTCGAACGCCGGCGCCTTCAGGGCGGGCTGCGTGGCCGTGCACAGCACCACGCTAGTGCGGTAGTTGCGGGCCAGCTCATCGATGGCGGCCACGCAGGGCCGCAGCAACTGCAGCGGCATGGTCTGCGCCTCGTCCAGGATCACCACGCTGCCCGCGATGTGGTGCAGCTTGCGGCACTGCGAGGACTTGGCCGCGAACAGGCTTTCGAAGAACTGCACGGCGGTGGTGACGACGATGGGGGCGTCCCAGTTCTCCATGGCCAGCCGCAGCTTCTGGACCGACTGGTACTTCTCGGGATCATTGCGCGGGGGCGGCTGTTCCACGAAGGCGCTGTGGTGCTCCAGCACGGCCGCCTCGCCCAGCGGGCCCAGTGCCTTGCGGAACACGGCGGCGTTCTGCTCGACGATGCTGGTGAACGGGATCACGAAGATCACGCGCTGCAGCCCGTGGCGAATGGCGTGGTCAAGCGCGAACGCCAGCGATGCCAGCGTCTTGCCGCCCCCCGTGGGCACCGTGAGCGAAAACAATCCTGGCTCCTGCTCCGCCTGGCCCCGCACATGGCGCAGGATGTCGGCACGCAGGCGGTTCACGCCGCTATCGGCCTGGAACTGGCCCAGGAAGTGGTCGAGTTGCTCGCGCAGCGCCACGAGCGTGGGCGGCGCGCCGCCGCCACGGCGCAGGTCGGGGCGTTTTTCAGCGAGGTGGTAGAACGCCTCGGTATCGAGGAAGTCGGCATCCACCAGGCACGAGAACAGCATGCGGGCGAGAAACGCCAGCTGGAACGGATACCGGTCCTTGGCCTGCTGGCGGCCCTGGCCGCTGTAGGGCTTGAAGCCCGCAGGCACCCCGAGGCGAGCGGGCAAGGGGATATCCTGTTTCCAGGCGGGGTGCAGCGCCGGCAGGTCGGACGACAGCCGGTCGGCCAGGGCCGTGCGTTCGCCCTCGCCCTGCCCATTGGCCAGCCCCGCATGGTGGCCGGCAATGCCGTAGGCCAGCAGTTGCCCCATGTCCCCCAGGCGCTCCTGCGCGATGCGTGCCCCCCAGGTGGAGTGGTCCACACGCAGCGGACTGCCGCGCAGCCTTTCCTGAAAGGGCTCGGTGTACTTGCCCAGGTCATGCAGATGCCCGATCACCCGGGCCAGCGCCTCACCGCCGAAAACAGCCGCGAATTCTCCCGCCCCTCGGCCCACGGCGTGCAGATGGTCCGGCAGGGGCTGCCAGCCTTCCTGGTCCGCGCTGCCGGTGGAATGGGCATAAAAGCGCGGCATGCCAGTGCCTTGCTCTGGGTCGTTCAATGGTTTGTCCTCCCTTTGGATCGGTGGCCGCAGTCCTTTATGGATGAGCTGTCGGCGGGGGCATTGTGGCGGCTGTGTGTGGTGGGCCGCCTGCGGGATTTCCCTTTGGTGCGCCTTCTCGGTCACGTCCAACGACTGAACTGCGCCGCAACCGGGCCTGCGTCACCAGCCCCCGGATGCCCCTAAGCCACACCTAAGTCTCGTTGCCCAAACTGCCCCCATGCAACGACCCAACGAAAGGATTGCCATGAACTCCGTTCTATCGACCCCCCGCCGCCTGACCCTGGCCCTGCTCACTGCCGGCGCCATCGGGGCCACCGGCGCGGGGCTGGTGACCAACATGCATTCCAGCCGCGCCGCCATGCCGCCCGCCGCGGTGCAGCCGGCGGCCATGCCGTCCACGGGCGGCGTGACGGCGCCGGACTTCGCGCAGATCACGGCGCGCAACGGTCCGGCGGTGGTCAACATCAGCGTGAGCGGTACCACCAAGACGTCCATGACCGATTCGGACGACGACGATGACGAGACCGCGGCCCACCCGCGCAGCGGCGCACAGGGCATCGACCCCAACGATCCGATGTTCGAGTTCTTCCGCCGTTTCGGCATGGTGCCGCCCGGCCTGCAGGCCCCCGGCCGCCAGCGCGAGGTGCCCACGCGGGGCGAGGGCTCGGGCTTCATCGTGAGCGCCGATGGCGTGATCCTCACCAACGCCCACGTGGTCAAGGGCGCCAACATGGTCACGGTGAAGCTGACCGACCGGCGCGAGTTCCGGGCCAAGGTGCTGGGCTCCGACCCCAAGACCGACATCGCGGTGCTCAAGATCGACGCGAAGGACCTGCCCGTGGTGCAGCTGGGCAGCACGCGCAACCTGGCGGTGGGCGAGTGGGTGCTGGCCATCGGTTCGCCCTTCGGCTTCGAAAACAGCGTGACGGCCGGCGTGGTGAGCGCCAAGGGGCGCTCGCTGCCCGACGACAGCTACGTGCCCTTCATCCAGACCGACGTGGCGGTGAACCCCGGCAACTCGGGCGGCCCGCTGTTCAATGCGCGCGGCGAGGTGGTGGGCATCAATTCGCAGATCTACAGCCGCTCGGGCGGCTACCAGGGCGTGTCGTTCTCCATCCCGATCGAGGTGGCCGCCAAGGTCAAGGACCAGATCCTGGCCACGGGCAAGGCCAGCCACGCGCGCCTGGGCGTGTCGGTGCAGGAGGTGAACCAGGCCTTTGCCGATTCGTTCCAGCTCGACAAGCCCGAAGGGGCGCTGGTGGCCGGCGTGGAAGAGGGCGGCCCGGCCGACAAGGCGGGCCTGAAGTCGGGCGACGTGATCCGCAGCGTGAACGGGCAGCCCATCGTGGCCTCGGGCGACCTGCCGGCCATCGTGGGCCAGGCGGCGCCCGGCACGCAGGCGCGGCTGGAGGTGTGGCGCCATGGCAAGCGCGAGGAGTTCACCGCCACGCTGGGCGATGCGAGCGAGAAGGCCACCAAGATCGCCAGTTCGGAAAAGTCGAGCGGCAAGGGCCGGCTGGGCCTGGCGCTGCGGCCCCTGCAGCCGCAGGAGCGCCGCGATGCCGGCGTGGACGGCGGC